>NC_018584.1:1523437-1828125 GCF_000307025.1 Listeria monocytogenes ATCC 19117 | reverse complement strand
GCATCAAAAACCTTCACCGATTATGCGGAAGCGAAAGCATACTTGGATGAGCGAGGAGTGCCAATCGTCATTAAAGCAGATGGACTCGCTGCTGGAAAAGGAGTCACTGTAGCGTTAGAAATGGAAGAAGCAGTTCTTGCATTAAAAGATATGATGCTAGAAGAAAAATTCGGTGACGCATCTCTCAAGGTCGTTATCGAGGACTTTTTAGCGGGAGAAGAGTTTTCATTGATGGCGTTTGTAAATGGGGAAGAAGTTTATCCAATGGCTATCGCGCAAGATCATAAACGCGCTTATGAAGGCGATAAAGGACCAAATACTGGCGGAATGGGAGCTTATTCTCCGGTACCACATATTTCTGAAACAGTAGTAGACGAAGCTGTCGAAAAAATTCTTCTTCCAGCTGCAAAAGGAATGGTAAAAGAAGGTCGTTATTTCCGCGGAATTCTCTATGCTGGGCTTATCTTAACCGCAGAAGGCCCAAAAGTAATTGAGTTTAACGCACGCTTTGGTGATCCGGAAACACAAGTTGTTTTGCCTCGTTTAGAGAGTGATTTTGCAGCACTGATAGACGCTTTACTCCATAACGAAAAACCAGATGTGCGCTTTAAAAAATCAGGGATTACGCTAGGAGTTGTCCTAGCAAGCGCCGGTTATCCAGAGCATTATGAAAAAGGAAACAAATTAACTGGTCTAAATGATGTTGCAGAAGATGTAGCGATTTATCATGCAGGTACAAAACAAGATGAAAATGACGATTTTATTTCTGATGGTGGACGCGTCTTGCTACTAGCAAAAGAAGCAGAAACGATGACTGATGCACGCACATTACTTTATCCAGAAATGCAAAAACTAGATAACCCGAATTTCTTTTATCGAATTGATATTGGCACAAAAGCAGAATAATTGAAAAGTACTATCTCAAGGATAAATTCCTAGATAGTACTTTTTTTGTTCATTAAGTGAAGAGAAACGTTTGTGTTTTACGCGTTGGTACGTTAAAATATGAAAGTAGGATATATGAGATTATTTGGAGGTAAAGATATGCAAATAGAGAAGTTGCGTGGACAAGGATTGGATGAATTCTTCCAAGGGATTTTAACGCTCGAGAATTTAGAAGAATGTTATGCTTTTTTTGATGATGTTTGTACAGTGAATGAAATACAGTCCATGGCTCAACGTTTCCAAGTAGCAAAAATGCTTCATGATGGAAAAACATATAATGTGATTGAATCTGAAACTGGGGCAAGTACAGCAACTATTTCACGTGTAAAACGTTCACTTCATTATGGTAATGATATGTATGATGTAGTATTTTCAAGAATGACGAAGCCAGAATAAGATTGTAGGGATTATATTGAAAAAGTTTAATAGTAAAACCTATCAGATTGTCATCATCTCTATTCTTGCGCTTGCAGTTATTTATTTTGTGATTAATATGATTGCCACTGGCACGGGGCTTGATTTTTCTTTACTGTGGCACTGGGTCTTTATTATTTGTTTTATTTTCACGACACTTGCTAATGTTAGAGAAAAACGAGCAATTGGTACGGCGATTGGCCTTAGTGGAATCTTGATTTGTGTAACAAGCATTGTCCTTATGGCAATATAAGAAAAGCAATCTCGCTAAAAACTTAGCGGATTGCTTTTTTTGTTAAAACAGAAAATCGATTAAACCAGTTGCGGAGAGGAAGACGAAAATAATCGCGATTGGTGCAATATATTTAATAAGAAAGAGCCAAAGAATAAACACTTTTTTTCCAAAATGGCTGCTTGTGGTAAATTCTTTTAAAAGTAATTCACGAGGTAATCGGTAACCAACGAAAATTGCGATAAATAAAGCACCAACTGGCAAGATAATATTCGACACAAGATAATCGGCAGCATCAAAAATACTTAGTCCGAAAATCTGAACATCGCTCCAAACGCCAAAACTAAGCGCACTTGGAATAGCCATCAAGACAATCACGAGCCCCATCCAAAGACTTGCTTTTTTACGATTAACACCCGCATTCATCAGTGGCGCAACCGTTGCTTCAAGCATCGAGAAACTAGAGGTTAATGCGGCGAATAAGAATAAAATCAAGAAAATAATAAAGAACAACATCCCAAAGGGCATTTGATTGAAAATCGAAGGTAAAATAACGAATAGCAATCCAGGTCCCGCATCTGGTGTAATATTAAACGAAAATGCTGCCGGGAAAATGGCCAATCCCGCAAGAAGCGACACAAACACATTCATAAGCGAAACCGAAATGGCAGACTGCGGTAAACTAGTCGACCGATTTAAATAAGAACTATAGGTCACCATTACTGAAATCCCCACACTGAGTGAGAAGAAGGCCTGACCAAGCGTTATAAGAACCGTTTGCGCTGTGAAATGACTAAAATCTGGACGTAAGAAAAATGCGACACCTTCCATCGCACCAGGTAGTGTTAAGGACCTGATAATTAAAACAATAAATAAAATAAATAGAGCTGGCATCATAAACTTACTCATTTTTTCAATTCCACTAACAACTCCGCGGCTAATAACAATGACATTTAGTAAAATAAAGAGAATCGTTGCGCCAACTGATATCCACGGGTTAGCTGTCGTCACTTGGAAATCATGCAGCAGACTTGCTTGATTTTCGCCAGCAATCCCGCCAGCAAGTGTTTTAATTAAGTAAGTGATAATCCAACCACCAACTACGCTATAAAACGAAAATAAAATACTTGCGCCTACAACGCCTAATTTTCCAAGTAAATTCCACTTTGTTCCGGGCGCGAGTGTTTTATAAGCTTGAACAGCATCTCCGCCAGAGCCTCGTCCAATCACAAATTCTGCAATTAAAAGTGGCATCACAACGAGTAAAGTTAAAACTAAAAACAATAAGAAAAATGCGCCACCTCCTGCAGTTGCAGCCACATAAGGCAGTTTCCAAATCGCGCCAATTCCTATTGCGGACCCAGCGGATGCTAATATAAACCCGACTTTTGAGCCCCATTCTTCTCTGTTTTCTTGCATAATATCCCCATTTCCTTTTTTCTATGTAAATACTCAGAAGTCTTAATAAAATCAAATTTTCCTCATCATACCATAAAATAAAAGCTATCCCAACAGCAACTGGTAAAAAAAGCTTAAAAAAAGTTAAAATTTTTGGTCGTAAGGGTGCGATGAAATGTAACTAATGCTATAATAAGATATCCCATTATAGAGACTTGGAGGAGCAAATGAAGCATTTATTCAAGTTAGACCCAGCAAAGAATTTACCAATGAATGATCTAACGAAGCTCGTCCATTCTGGAACCAATGGATTTATTATTGGTGGGACGGATAATGTACAAATCGAAGCAGTCCAAAAGCTCTACGAATTATTAGGTGAAACGGACTTGCCGATTTTCCTTGAAATAAGCAACGAATCCATGATTTTACCTGAAGCAGACCATTTTTTAATTCCAGTAGTGTTGAATACAGAAAATAGTAAATGGACACACGGTTTACACCAGGAGTTAATCAAAGAAATGGGAGCATTTATTCCTTGGAAACGAGTCACAGCAGAAGGCTACGTTATTTTAAATAAAGATGCAAAAGTGGCTCATTTAACAGAAGCGAAGACCGATTTAACGGACGAAGACATCGTTGCCTATGCGCGGTTAGCAGAGAATATATTTCATCTGCCCATTTTTTATGTCGAATATAGCGGCATGTACGGAGATCCAGAGGTTGTAAGAAAAGCAAGTGCCGCATTAAGTAATACAAAATTTTGGTATGGGGGCGGAATACGTTCAAAAGAACAAGCTGCTGAAATGGCAAAATATGCGGATACGATTATTGTTGGCAATATTATTTATGAAGATTTAGAAAAAGCACTAGAAACCGCAACTATTTTTAGGAAGAAAACGGTTTGATTATAAAGTGTAGTATGATAAAATAAGAACAAATGTTTGTATGGTGGTGTATAGGAGAATGCAATTGAATGCAAAAGAATTAGTGGACGGATTGAATCCGGAACAACGAAGAGCAGTAGAAAGTACAGAAGGACCTTTATTAATTATGGCTGGTGCCGGAAGTGGGAAAACACGAGTTTTGACCCATCGGATAGCTTATTTAGTGAGAGAACGTGGTGTAAATCCTTATAATATTTTAGCGATTACGTTTACGAACAAAGCGGCTCGCGAGATGAAGTCACGGATTGGCAATTTAATGGGCGGAGAAGCAGAATCTATTTGGATATCTACTTTTCACTCGATGTGCGTACGAATTTTACGTCGCGATATTGACCGGATTGGCTATGAACGTAATTTTACTATTTTAGATGGCAGTGACCAATTATCGGTTATTAAAGGCATTTTGAAAGAAAAGAATGTTGACCCTAAGAAGTTTGAGCCACGGGGGATTTTGGCTTCTATTAGCAATGCCAAAAATGAACTGATAACTGCAAGCGAATATATTAAAGAAGCAAGTGGTTTCTATGACAAAATGGTCGGCGAAGTCTATGAAAAATACGAGAAGAAACTTAAGAAAAATCAAGCACTCGATTTTGATGATTTAATTATGGTCACCATTCAATTATTTGAACGTGTGCCCGATGTTTTAGAATATTATCAACGTAAATTTCAGTATATTCACGTGGATGAGTACCAAGATACCAACCACGCGCAGTATTTACTCGTGAAACAGCTTGCTTCTCGTTTCAAAAACTTATGCGTCGTAGGTGACTCGGATCAATCTATTTATGGTTGGCGCGGGGCGGACATTAGTAACATCATGTCCTTCGAAAAAGATTACCCCAATGCGAAAACCATTTTGCTAGAAGAAAATTACCGTTCGACAAAACGTATTTTAGAAGCGGCAAACCGTGTTATCGAAAATAATGGTAATCGTAAACCGAAAAATCTTTGGACAAGTAACGCAGAAGGGAAAAAGATTTTTTATCATAAAGCATTAACGGAAAAAGAAGAAGCGGCCTATGTAGTTATGAAAATTCAAGAAGAAGTAAATAACTCGAATCGACCACTTTCTGACTTTGCGATTCTTTATAGAACTAACGCCCAGTCCCGTGTCATGGAAGAATATTTCATGAAGTCAAATATGGCATACACGATGGTCGGCGGCACGAAGTTCTATGACAGAAAAGAAATCAAAGACATTTTGGCGTATTTACGTCTGATTAGTAATAATGAAGACGATATTAGTTTGACACGTATCGTTAACGTTCCAAAACGCGGCGTTGGACCAGGTACTTTAGATAAACTAAATAATGTGGCGACCACATATGATTTGAGCTTGTTTGAAGTCCTTAACCGCATCGAACTAGCGGGAATTTCGCCTAAAATAAGCAAAGACTTAGTTGCGTTTCATGATTTGATTCGCGGCTTCACGCAAATGCAAGATTTCTTATCCGTAACCGAACTCGTAGAAGAAATCCTTGAAAAAACAGGCTACCGCGCAATGCTAAAAAATGAACGAACCATTGAAGCGCAAACACGTTTAGAAAATATCGACGAGTTTTTATCTGTAACACAAAACTTTGAAAAGGAAAATGACGATAAAACGTTAATTGCCTTTTTAACTGATTTAGCACTCGTTGCTGACGTCGATAAGTTAGAAGAAGACAATGAAGAACAAAACGGGGCTGTCACACTGATGACACTTCACTCTGCCAAAGGGCTAGAATTCCCAGTTGTCTTTTTGGTTGGGATGGAAGAAGGGATTTTCCCACATTCTAGAGCCATTTATGAGGAAGATGAAATGGAAGAAGAGCGTCGACTTGCTTACGTTGGTATTACTCGAGCGGAAGAAGAACTTTTCCTAACGAGCGCTTATTCGCGGATGCTTTATGGTCGTCCGTCCTCTAATCAGGAATCTCGTTTTATTGGAGAAATACCTCGAGACTTACTTGAGTTAGGTAATGAAAACAAATTAAAAGCAGACAAACCATATGCCAAACCGCGTATGCCACAAAAAACAACTACTGCGTATAAATCCTCTGGAGCAGAAACGCTTGGTTGGACAGTCGGCGATAAAGCCAGTCATAAAAAATGGGGCGTAGGAACAGTCGTCAGTGTCAAAGGGGAAGGTAGCGGAATGGAACTAGATATTGCATTCCCGAGCCCAACTGGCGTCAAACGATTGCTCGCAGAATTTGCGCCAATTGAAAAAGTATAAATTTGGAAAAAGCAGGTGAAGAATGATGGCTGATAAAAAAAGGTATGAGGAACTAATCAACATACTTGATCAGTACAGCTATGATTATTATGTAATTGATAATCCAACAGTAGAAGATGCCGAATACGATCAGAAGATGCAAGAATTACTTAAAATAGAAGAAGCGCATCCCGAGTGGGTTACACCTGAGTCTCCGTCAAAACGAGTTGGCGGGGAAGTTTTAGAAGGTTTTAAAAAAGTAGCACATGACACGCCGATGTTAAGTCTTGCCAACGCTTTTAACCAAGAAGACTTGGCAGACTTTGACCGTCGAATTCGCGACAAAGTGGGCGATGATATTGCTTATATGTGCGAACTTAAAATTGACGGACTAGCAGTATCCCTTCAATACGAAAATGGTAAATACAAACAAGGTGCTACTCGTGGTGATGGAACCATTGGGGAAGACATTACTGCTAACTTGCGTACGATTCGCTCCATCCCAATGAAACTTCAAAAGGACTATTCCATTGAAGTTCGCGGTGAAGCTTTCATGCCAAAACGCTCCTTCCAAAAACTAAATGAAATTCGCGAAGAAGAAGGCCAGATGTTATTTGCCAATCCACGAAATGCTGCGGCTGGCTCGCTTCGACAATTGGACACAAAAATCGCAGCGTCGAGAAATCTCGATATCTTCCTTTATGCAGTAGCAGATTTTGGTGAAATGGGCGTTGAAACTCATAGCGCAGGCTTAGATATGCTTGAAACACTTGGTCTTAAAGTCAATAAAGAACGCCGACTTTGCAACAGTTTAGAAGAAGTTTATGCGTACATTGAAGAATGGACAGAAAAACGCGCCGGATTAGCATACGATATTGACGGCATTGTTTTAAAATTAAACAACTTAGAGCAACAACGCCAAATGGGAAACACCGTTAAATCGCCTCGTTGGTCGATTGCTTATAAATTCCCAGCCGAAGAAGTACCAACTAAGTTACTCGATATCGAATTAAATGTTGGTAGAACTGGTGTGATAACTCCCACCGCCGTGTTAGAACCAGTGCGAGTGGCAGGGACAACCGTTAGCCGCGCTTCGCTTCATAATGAAGACCTAATTACAGAGAAAGATATCCGCATTGGCGACACCGTTTTAATCAAAAAAGCTGGCGATATCATTCCAGAAGTCATTAAAAGCATCACCGAAAAACGTAGCGGAAGTGAAGAACCTTTCCATATGCCAAAAAATTGTCCAGCGTGCGATAGTGAATTGGTTCGGTTAGAAGAAGAAGTGGCGTTAAGATGTATTAATCCTAAATGCCCAGCTCAAATAAAAGAAGGACTTATCCACTTTGTCTCCAGAAATGCGATGAACATTGATGGCCTCGGCGAAAAAGTAATTATCCAGCTATTTTCACAGCATTTAATTAAAGATGTAGCAGATTTGTTTTTCCTTTCGAAGGAGAAACTGTTAGAATTAGAAAGAATGGGTGAGAAATCGGTAACTAATTTACTGGCATCCATCCAAGCAAGTAAACAAAACTCGCTTGAAAAATTACTTTTCGGCTTAGGCATTCGCCATGTTGGTGCAAAAGCCGCCAAATCACTTGCCATTCATTTCGATACAATGGATAATTTGAAAGTAGCAGACAAAGAAACACTGACAAGTATTAACGACATTGGTGAAAAAATGGCAGACAGTATTGTCACTTATTTCGCGAATGAAGAAGTACATGATTTATTAGAAGAACTAAAAAGGGCTGGCGTCAATATGACCTATACAGGGCCAAAACTAGAAGATATGTCCGAGGAAGAACTTGTTTTCGCAGGTAAAACCGTTGTCTTAACTGGGAAACTAGAAAAGTTAACGCGGAATGATGCAAAAGCATTAATCGAATCCCTCGGAGGAAATGTTTCTGGAAGCGTCAGTAAGAAAACGGATGTTGTTGTAGCTGGCAGTGATGCTGGTTCTAAATTAGCCAAAGCGGAAGAACTAGCCATTCCTATTTGGTCAGAAGAAGACTTAATAGAGTACTTACCAGACGAAGGTGGATTAAACGAATGAAAAAAATCATAATAGCAGCGCTCGGCTTAACGCTTGTGCTCTCTGGCTGTGCCCCAAAACTTGACTCAAATGATAAAGTGGTACAAAAAGATGATTCAAAAGCAGAGACGGGCATCATGACAAAAAATCAAATCTCATCCAATTATTACAAAACCGTACTACCATACAAAGCAAGCAAATCCCGTGGACTAGTCGTATCGAATATTTATTCACGATATGATATTAACGAATTAGAATCTGGTTTAATGCGTGTTTCGCAAAATAAATACTCCCCAGATAATTATCTTTTCCAAGAAGGGCAATATTTGGATAAAGAAACGTTAGAAAAATGGTTAGATAGAAAAAGCGATAAAAATCCGAATGGTTTAAACCCAGCCAGTAATGGTAACGGTGAGAATCGTAATCCAATCTATCTAGCACATATTTTAGAACAAGATTATTTAAAACAAACGGACAAAGATACAGTTGCTCTTGGTGGGATTTCTATTGCCCTTGCGATGAATTCGGTCGATTATTACCAAAAAGAAAAATACGGAGACACCTATGAACAACCAATTAGTAATAGTGAATTATTAGCACAAGGGAAAGAAATGTCTGCCACTGTGTTAAATCGAATTCGCCAAACAAAAGGTTTAGAAAATGTTCCTGTAACGATTGCCATTTACAAACAAGGAGCTCGTGATGCGGTAGCTCCAGGAAATTACATTGCCTATGCAACTGCAAATGGGGACAGTCTTTCTAATTGGAAAGATATAGATGAAAAAAATTATGTTTTACCATCAACTGAATCTGCTAAAGATCACAAAACAGATAATGACAATTTCTTGAATTTCAAAAAAGCAATTGAAGACTATTATCCAAACTTTACAGGTGTCGTTGGTCGTGGTAGATATGAAGACGGTCAACTAGCAGAATTAAACATTGATATTCCGTTACAATTTTATGGTGAAGCAGAGATTATCGGCTTTACACAGTATGTGACGGATTTAGTCGGACAACATATTCCGAAGACAGCTGATTTGCAAGTCAATATTTCTACATCTGATGGTCCAGCTGCATTGATTACAAGAAAAGCAAATGAAGATGCAGCAACTGCTCACATTTACGATTAATAAAAAACAATGCGAATTGTTCTTTCCTGTTGTATAATTATGCAGGAGAGGACAGTTCTTCCCATTTTTAACAGGCGGGAAGCACTACCGCGTAGTAAGTACCACTAAAAAGGAGGATGGCATTTTGTCAAATATATCAAAAGAAACAGTAGAAAAAGTAGCAAATCTTGCCAAACTAGAAGTATCAGAAACAGAAGCAACAGCCTTCGCTGGTCAGCTTGGTAAAATTATTGAGCTAGTAGAGCAATTAAATACATTAGATACAACGAATGTAGAACCTACCAGCCATGCAATCGACGTATCAAACGTATTACGTGAAGATGTGGCAACAAAAGGGTTGGATCGCAAAGAAGTACTAAAAAATGCGCCTGATGAACAAGATGGCATGTTCAAAGTACCGACAATTATGGAACAATAAATAGGCTAAGGAGGGAAAATATTTTGGGTTTATTTGATTTTTCAGTAAAAGAACTACATGATAAATTAGTTAAAAAAGAGATTTCACCATTCGATTTAGTATCAGAATCTTTCAACCGAATTGAATCTGTAGAGGACAAAGTTGGTTCTTTTATTACTTTAAATAAAGAGGCAGCATTTGGTGTCGCAGAAGAACTTGGAGATGCGGGCATAGATCCAAACAACATGCTTTCTGGTCTTCCAATTGGGATTAAAGATAATATCGTGACAAAAAACTTACGTACAACAGCAGCAAGTAAAATTTTAGAAAACTTCGATCCAATTTATGATGCGACCGTCGTTTCTAAATTAAAAAATGCGCAAACAATTAATATCGGAAAATTAAACATGGATGAATTTGCGATGGGATCTTCGACAGAAACATCGTATTTCCACAAAACACATAACCCATGGGATTTATCAAGAGTTCCTGGTGGTTCTTCAGGTGGTAGTGCATCCGCAGTTGCAGCAGGCGAAGTTTTATTCTCGCTTGGTAGTGACACTGGTGGATCGATTCGCCAACCAGCAGCTTTTTGTGGGGTAGTCGGAATGAAACCTACATATGGCCGTGTATCTCGTTTTGGTTTAATTGCCTTTGCGTCTTCTTTAGACCAAATCGGCCCAATTACAAAAAATGTAGAAGACAACGCTTATTTATTAGAAGCTATTTCTGGTTTAGATGCGAATGATTCTACATCGATTAACCAACCAGTAGAACGTTTCTCAGATAGCTTAACAGGTGATATTAAAGGCTTACGCATCGGTGTTCCAAAAGAGTATCTTGGTGAAGGCGTAGATCCTGGTGTCAAACAAGCTGTATTAGATGCGCTTAAAACACTCGAAAAACTGGGCGCTACTTGGGATGAAGTTTCTTTACCTCATTCTGAATACGGTGTAGCAAGTTATTACATTTTAGCATCTAGTGAAGCTTCTTCTAATCTATCTCGTTTTGACGGCGTTCGTTACGGATACCGTTCTCCAAACGCAACTACTTTAGAAGAACTTTATACAAAAACTCGTTCTGAAGGCTTTGGCGATGAAGTAAAACGTCGTATTATGCTTGGAACATATGCGTTAAGCTCTGGTTATTACGATGCTTACTACAAAAAAGCACAACAAGCGCGTACGTTAATTAAGCAAGACTTTGTTAATGTATTTGAAAACTATGATGTTATTATCGGACCTAGTTCCCCGACAACAGCATTTAAAATTGACGGAATGATTAATGATCCAATTACAATGTATTCCAATGATATTTTGACTGTTCCAATTAACTTAGCAGGCGTACCAGCTATTTCTGTTCCTTGTGGATTCTCGGATGGTTTACCAGTTGGCTTGCAAATTATCGGTAACTACTTTGAAGAATCCTTACTTTACAAAGTAGCGCATGCTTTTGAACAAGAAACAACATTCCATAAAGAAAAACCAAACTTATAGGAGGCGTAGCAATGAATTTTGAAACAGTTATTGGACTTGAGGTTCACGTAGAGTTAAAAACCAATTCAAAAATATTTTCTTCTGCGCCAGCTCATTTTGGAGCAGAACCAAATACAAATACAACCGTGGTAGACTTAGGTATGCCAGGTGTTTTACCAGTTTTAAATAAACGTGCAGTGGAATTTGGTATGAAAGCGGCTATGGCGATTAACTGTGAAATTGCTAAACATACAAAATTCGACCGTAAAAACTATTTTTATCCAGATAATCCGAAAGCATACCAAATTTCTCAATTCGATAAACCAATTGGCGAACATGGCTGGATTGAAATCGAAGTTGGCGGTAAAAAGAAAAAAATTGGCATCACTCGTCTTCATTTAGAAGAAGATGCTGGGAAAAATACCCATACTTCTCATGGTTATTCGTTAGTGGATATTAACCGTCAAGGAACACCACTTATCGAAATCGTTTCAGAACCAGACATTCGTTCTGCAGAAGAAGCTTATGCCTACTTAGAAAAATTAAAATCTATCATTCAATACACTGGCGTATCCGATGTGAAAATGGAAGAAGGTTCAATGCGCTGTGACGCCAATATTTCTATCCGACCAATCGGCCAAGAAGAATTTGGCGTAAAAACAGAACTTAAAAACCTAAACTCCTTCAACAACGTACGTAAAGGTATCGAATATGAAGAAAAACGCCAAGCTGAAGTGCTTAAGTCTGGCGGGATTATCGAACAAGAAACTCGTCGTTTTGAAGAAGCAACTGGAAAAACCTCTTTGATGCGAATTAAAGAAGGATCCGACGATTATCGTTATTTCCCAGAACCAGATTTAGTAGATTTATTTATTGATGACGCTTGGAAAGAACGTATTCGTGCAGAAATTCCTGAACTTCCAGACAAACGTCAAATTCGTTACATTAACGATCTTGGTTTGCCAGCATATGATGCAATGGTTCTCACGCTTACAAAAGAAATGTCTGACTTTTTTGAAGCAACTCTTGCAGCTGGAGCAGATGCGAAACAAGCATCAAACTGGCTAATGGGCGAAGTTTCTGCCTACTTAAACGCAGAACAAAAAGAACTTCATGAAACAGGACTAACTCCTGAAAACCTTGCTGGCATGATTAAATTAATCGAAGCTGGTACTATTTCTTCTAAAATCGCTAAAAAAGTTTTCCGCGAATTAGCGCAAAATGGTGGCGATGCAGAGCAAGTAGTAAAAGACAAAGGACTTGTCCAAATTTCCGATGAAGGAGCTTTACGCACTATCATTAGCGAAATTCTAGATAACAATGAGCAATCTATTGTCGACTTCAAAAATGGTAAGGATCGTGCGGTTGGATTCTTAGTTGGCCAAGTAATGAAAGTAACCAAAGGGCAAGCAAACCCACCAATGGTTAATAAATTATTACTAGAAGAAATGAACAAACGTTAAACAATGTAGCAGTGAGGTATTTTGCCTCGCTGCTTTTATATTTATTAGGAATTTATAGTTAAATTTGCTATAATATTACTATCATGTGTCAAAACGCGCTTTTCTTTTGAACAACGCTGTTTGAGTGAAGGAGAGGACGAACATAATGCAAAAACACGCTCGAGTTATTTATAATCCCACATCTGGAAGAGAAATCATCAAGAAAAATCTTGCAGATGTCCTTTCGATATTAGAGCAAGCAGGCTATGTAACATCTGCGCACGCAACAACTGCAGAACCAGATGATGCCAAACATGCTGCGGAAGAAGCTGTAAGAGATCGATTCGATTTAGTTGTAGCAGCTGGCGGAGATGGAACCATTAATGAAGTTATTAACGGTATTGCTGAAAAAGAATATCGCCCCAAAGTAGGGATTATACCAACCGGGACAACCAATGATTTTGCAAGAGCCTTACATGTGCCTAGAGACGTGATTAAAGCAACGAAGATTATAGCAGCTGGTCAAAGTGTAGCAATGGATATAGGTAAAGCAAATGAAACATATTTTATTAATATAGGTGGCGGAGGTCGTTTAACAGAACTCACTTACGATGTTCCTAGCCGTCTAAAAACAATGCTCGGTCAACTTGCTTATTATTTAAAAGGTATCGAAATGTTACCATCCTTAAAAGCAACCAAAGTAAAAGTAGAATATGATCAAGGCGTATTTGAAGGGGAAGTGATGTTTTTCCTATTAGGATTAACTAATTCCATTGGTGGCTTTGAAAAAATCGCCCCAGATGCCAAGTTAGACGACGGTAAATTTTCACTTATTATCGTGAAAAAAGTAAATTTAGCCGAATTTATCCGTTTAGTCACACTGGCGCTTCGAGGAGATCATATTAAAGAACCTAATGTTATTTATGTAAAATCCGAAAAAGTGATTGTTAACTCAGAAGATAAGATGTTAATTAACCTTGACGGGGAGCTTGGTGGGGAAACGCCAATGGAATTCCGCAATTTAAGACAACATATCGAATTTTTCGCAAGTGTAGATGACATCCCCGCAACTGATTTATTCATAAAAGAAAATAGCTAAAAACTGCCCAGTTTGGTAGTTTTTTTCTTTAGCCTAAACGTCCTAATTGCAACATAGTAAAAAGGATGTAATTATTGTTAGAAATTTGTCTTATTTGAGCAAAACAAGTATAATAGGTATTCTGACAAGAAATGAGGTGAATGCGATATGACAAGTGGACATCAATTTAAAAGGTTCACGATGATAATAATCGTTCTTATCATTGCTATCGCAGCGGCTGTTTTTTTCTTTTGGCAAGTGGATGCAGAAGAACAGGCTCCAAAAGTAAGTAAAACAGAGCTAATTGAAAGTAATAAAGTATGGATAAACAACCAAATGCAAATTCCAATACAAGATAATATTATTTTATCTATCCCTGCAGCAAATACAAACACAACGATAGCAACAAATGGGGATTTGATTTTAGAGATAACTAATGAAGAAATTTTAAATGAATTAGCTTCTTCCGATAATCGTTATAAAGGTATCAAAGCATATCGACTTCGTATTGAAGCGAAGAAAGTTTCTGAGTATATTACTAATACAAAATATCGTTACCCAACAACAACTATCCAGAAAAAATTCGCAAACTATGAAATTACAAGTGGTGAACGTTCTGTACAAACAGAAAAAACACCTGTAAAAATAGAAGACACAACAAACAATAATATTAAAGTATCTCTAAAGACAAGTTATTCAAGTGATGATGCTGAAGTCGCAGCTGGTATTTTTAATAGCCAGATTCCAGAAGAAACGACTATTACAGATAACACAAAAGCGTTGACTACGAATAAAAATGTCACTATCTATCCAAAAACATTTATTTATGATTTTACGTTACAGAAAAATACCATGCTTGTTTTTAAAGAGCAAGAAGAAGCAGTAATTAAAGAGCCAATCGGCATCGAATATATTATTAAGTAAAGCAAAGAGAGGGGCAAGGGACTTTGGAAGCATCCCTTTTAAAAAAGAACCAATCCATTGAACTTACTATTGAAGATTTAACGCATGACGGCAGTGGGGTTGGCAAAATTGACGGATACCCACTTTTCATTCCAAATACGTTACCTGGCGAAAAAGTGACAGCTAAAATAATAAAGCTCAATAAAAATTACGGCTTTGCTCGGATGGAGACTATTGAATCGGTTAGTGCAGACCGCGTAGAACCTCCATGTGCGGTTTATTCCAAATGTGGCGGTTGTAGCTTGCAACACTTAAGCTACGATGGCCAGCTTGAATTCAAACGAAATCAAGTGGAAGAAACGATGAAACGTATTGGCAAACTAAACGTAGAAGTTCCTGAAACACTAGGCATGGAAAACCCGTGGCGCTACCGGAATAAATCACAAGTACCAGTAGGATTTGTTAATGGTAAGTTAACAGCAGGTTTTTACCAAAAAAGAAGCCATGCCATTATCGACATGTCCACTTGTTTAATTCATAATGAGCAAGGTGATTTTGCTGTTCAAAAAACACGTGAAATCCTAGCTAAATACGGAACAGAGCCTTATGATGAACAAACAGGAAAAGGCGATATCCGCCATATTATGACAAGATTTGCGCATACAACTGGACAGTTAATGATTGTCCTTGTAACAACAAAAGAACGTATGCCATTTAAAGAAGAAATCGTACGGGAATTGGTCGAACAATTGGAATTAACCTCGATTGTTCAAAATATTAATCCACATAAAACAAATGTGATTTTTGGAGATCGTACGAAAACACTTTGGGGAAAAGATATCATTGAGGATACGATTCATGGCATTCGATTTGCAATTTCGGCTCGTTCATTTTATCAAGTAAACCCAATCCAAACAGAAGTTTTGTATCAACAAGCAATCGATGCGGCTGAGTTAACAGGAGAAGAAACAGTGATTGACGCCTATTGCGGCATTGGTTCTATTTCTCTTTGTCTCGCGAAAAAAGCCAAGCATGTCTACGGGGTAGAAATTGTGGATCAAGCGATACAAGATGCTCGTGCAAATGCAGAACTCAATGAATTAGCGAATACTACTTTTGAGACAGGGAAAGCAGAAGAGGTTATTCCGGCGTGGTACAAAGCTGGAATTGTAGCAGACGTCTTAGTTGTCGATCCACCACGAAAAGGTTGCGATGAAAAATTACTGGAAACAATTTTAGCAATGAAACCGAAGAAAGTAGTGTATGTTTCTTGTAATCCAGGGACATTAGCCCGTGATATGAAAATCTTAACGGATGGCGGCTATGTAGCGAAAAAAGTTCAGCCTGTAGATATGTTTCCAATGACAACACATATAGAAGCTGTGACTGTTCTACATTTAAATTAAGTATACAAAAACCGCCATAATGGGATAAATGGCGGTTTTTGCTTTTCGAGTGTGTGGTTGACTAATAAATTAACAGACGAGATTAATAAAAACCAAGTCCAGTTTTATTTAACCACGAAATAAATAAATGGTCAAAAGAGCAAAAATTAACTTTTATGAGAATAGAACCAATTTAATTAACTAATTTTATCTTATATAGTTAATTAAAACACAATAAAAGCGAAAATCATCCTTAAAATTGTCATGAAATTGTCACCTTTTTTTCTTCTTTCAAAAAGGTAGATAGTCTGGTAAGATGAATGTATGAGATTTCACATGAATGGAGGAAATGAGAATGGCAATTACTATGTATATTGACCAGCCTGGTGCCTCGTTAAATTATGAGACAACACATCCACATTTCAAGGAACATTTTAAAGCGAGTTTTTATTTGGATGGTCAGGATAGCTATGGTCCATTTGGGTATAAAGATGGACTTGAAGTACTTCGACGTTTAGAAGAATATTTTAGTGATAAAAGTGATCAAGGACTCAATTTATCGTCTTTTCCAAAATACATGATGGAAACAGTGAAAAAAGCAAACTATGTTCCAGCGAAAGACGATGGTGTAGAACGATTGAAACAACTTTTGGCTGAGTTTGGCAGTGACGTACGTGCATCTGATAGAATTACTGTCTCAGCAGCTTTAGCTCAAATCAAAATCACGGGCTATATTTTACCTGCTCTTCGTGATGCGGCGCTGGAATCACTTCATCGCGAAATAGAATTGAACAAAATAGAAAATATTGATGCAGGTTATGCGGACAGTATGTTTTATGACTTATTAACCTTTACAAAAGACTATACATCTGTGTTACCAGATATGTGGTGCAGACATTGTACAGAATAAAAAAACAACGCTAAAATTAGCGTTGTTTTTTTACTTATCTAACATGGTTAAAATAGCTCGAGCAACTTCTTCTTGATTACGATTATCCGTATTAACGATAAAGTCTGCAGAATCTTGATAGTGAGCAATTCTAGGTTCAAAAATAGCGCGAATTTCTTCGGCTGTTTTTTGTTGTACAAGCGGACGTGTAGTGTCGCCTTTTAAGCGATTCATAAATACTTCGGGATCCGTTTCTAAATAAATAACCGGATATGTATTTTTTAAAACTTCTCTATTTTCAGGATTGAGAACAATGCCACCGCCTGTTGCTATAACGGCTTTGGTTGTTGCTAATTCTTTTAATTTTTCATGTTCTAGACGGCGGAATTCTTTTTCACCATATTTAGCAAAAATGTCCGATACACTCATTCCTTGTTCGCTTGTAATTACTTCGTCAATATCGATGTACGGTAAGTCAGCTAAGTTTGCGAGTATATTTCCAACCGTTGTTTTTCCAGCTCCCATGAAGCCTATTAAGATAACTTGATCGATGATGTTCTCCTCCTTTATTGGATTATTACATTTTACTACTTAAAAGCATTAAAGAAATTATATCACAAATGCCAAAAAGGTCAACTGAAAGTAGGCTGATTTCTTTAAAATAAAAAGCTACATGAATGCCTTCTTCCCATTGTAGTATATTTTTAGTACAATAGAAATAATAGAGCTGTAAAACTGGAGGGAAATAATGATAGAAAATGAGCTAGAACATGCAAAGAAAATGGAGAAAATCGAATTTGGGGTCAATCGACGTTTGATTTTTTCAAGTTGTTTACTTTGGATGGCTGTTGGATTATTACTTTATGTTGTTTTTAGTCATATCAAAGGTGTAAATGGCATAGAGGAAATGATTTTACTCGTATTTATCGGCCTTTGTGTGTTACGTCCATTGTTTCGGTTAATTAATATCGCTCCCACCGTAGAATTAACAGAACGTGGAGTTGCTTATCGTGGTGATTTTAAATCATGGAATGAAATTAAAAAAACAGAACTGAAAAAACCAGCAATGATGCTTTTTTCGCAAGGTAGATTAAAAATTATGACATCGATAAATGGGCGGGAAGAAGTGGCATGGGACATAGTTGCTGCGGATGTTTCTATTAGTTTGGAGGAACTAGAAAAACTCATTCAGTCGATGCGTTCCACTTATACAAATGATGAAACTATCGGTATGGAAATCTTTGTGGAAAAGAAATAATAAGGAAAATCATTTATCTGTTTTTTTGACGGATAAATGATTTTTTAATAAATACAACTATAGCCCATAGTATCTTGTTTAAAATTAAGGTAAAATAACCAAATAAAGAACGTAACGGGAGGAATACAATGGAAACAGTGCTAAAGGCGCATAAAGTTAGAAAAGTATACGGTTCAAAAGGAAATTTGTTTTCTGCGCTTGGAAGTATTAGTTTAGAGATACAAAAAGGTTCCTTTGTAGGCATTATGGGTCCCTCTGGTGCTGGTAAATCTACTTTATTAAATGTATTGTCTTCTATAGATAAACCAACCTCTGGAGAAATTGAGATTGGTGGAAAGCAAATTTCTACTATGAACGGAAAAGAATTAGCTGTTTTTAGAAGAGATCAGCTTGGTTTTATATTTCAAGACTATAATTTATTAGATACGATGACTGTGAAGGATAATATTGTTCTACCGCTGGCTCTTGCTCGTATTAAACAAGCGGAAATTGATCAGCGGTTTGAAATTATTGCTCGTCAATTTGGGATTTTTGAGTTAAGGAACAAGTACCCAACCGAAATATCTGGTGGACAAAAGCAGCGAACAGCGGTTTGTCGAGCAATGATTACAGAACCAACGCTGATTTTTGCGGATGAACCCACTGGTGCGCTTGATTCCAAAGCAGCGACCAATTTATTAGAAGGACTTTCTCAAGCAAAAGATGTGCGTGATTCCACTATTATGATGGTGACGCACGATGCTTTTGCAGCCAGTTACTGCGAAAGAATTATGTTTATTAAAGATGGCGAAATTTTCACTGAAATCTACCGAGGGACAAGTTCTAGAAAACAATTCTTCCAGAAGGTATTAGATGTTTTGGCGCTTCTTGGAGGTGGCGAAAACGATGTTATTTAAAGTCGCGCTGACCAATATGCGAAAGAACTTTAATCAATATATTGTTTATTTTGTTTCGTTAATTGTTTGTGTATTAGTTTTTTTTACGTTTGTTTCGTTATCATATAACCCGCTGATTGACACAGTGTTTAAACGTTGGGAATTATTCGGACCGGCCATGTTTTCGTCAGCTAGTCTTATGTTAATATTGTTTATTATCTTTTTTATATTTTATTCCAATGGTTTTTTTCTTAAAAGGCGAAAACGAGAAATAGGGCTTTATTCATTACTTGGTTTGCGAAAATCACAAATTGTATTAGTATTATTTTTTGAAAATGCGATGCTATATATGCTTGCAACTATTTTTGGCGTTTTAATTGGAATTTTCTCTTCTAAATTGTTTGCAATGGTCTTATTTTGGATTGTCGGCCTTGCGATTGATGCAGAGTTTATTATTTCATTTAAAGCGATTATCGATACGATACTGGTCTTTTTTGGTATTATGCTTTTCACATCGGTTTATGCAGTTTTTCTTGTATTACGTTATAATTTGAATCAGCTATTCAAAAATGATGACAAAGAAGAAAAAGTAGCTAAAGGTTCACTAATTTTTATGTTAATTGGGTTAGCTTTAATCACTTTTGGATACTATCTGGCAACGAGGAATATTGAAGAATCGCCTATTTGGCTAGCCTATGATTTTTTTGATTTAATTTTAGTGATACTGGCTTGCGTTATTTTAGGAACCTGGCTGATGGTTAGATTTGGCACCCCTTATGTCATTCGACAACTATACAATAATAAACGTTTCTTTTATAAAGGGACGAATATGCTAGGGATTACATCGCTTCGTTTTAGGCTAAAGAAAAATGCTGGTACGATTGCGATGATTGCTGTTCTTAGTGCGACAACGTTAACGATTATCGGCTCCATGAGTAGTTTTTATGTGCGTACAATTAATGATATTTCAGCGGAGAATCCTTCCAGTTATCAAGTGCTCAATATTTCTGCTAAAAATGAAAAAGAGATTATTCAAACGATTCGCGATGATCAAGATCATAAATTGAAAAAATTGATGCAAGCAGAGATGCTTAGTGCTGAAGTGGAATATAAAGATATTCCTAAATATAAAATGCATATGGATACATTCATTCATACCATTGTATCGGAATCAGAATATAATCGTATCGGTGAAAGGCAGCAGAGTGATTTTGTCGAATCTAAAAAAATTGCCTATGGTGATGCAATCTTACTTGGAAAAAATACTTATTACGCAAGATCGGACATTCAAGAAAAATGGCTTACTCGTAAAATGGTCGTCCAATCAAATAAATCAGTTGCAAAGAAAATGCCACCAATAAAAGTAGTGGATTTTCGAGAAAATTCAATTTTCAATACAGGGATTTCTTATGAAACGCTGGTTGTTTCCGATGAATATTATGATGATTTGGAGCGACTTTTCCCTCCTGAATCTGTGACAATGTTTGATATTACTAATCCGAATCATAGTGAAAGCTTGGATAAGAAAGTGCAAACAATCGTTGACGGGGAGCCTTCATTATTCTCGGAAAATGTTTCTTCTTATTATACGAATTACCACTTAATCTCCACAGTGGTAGGTTCACTATTATTTATAGGTATTTTTATTGGTATTGTTTTCTTTTTAGCAACGGGAAGTATCATTTACTTCAAATTAGTTACAGATGCAGTTTCTGAAAAAGCCAAGTTTGATATTTTATTTAAATTAGGAGTTACGGAAAAAGAAATCCGGAAAATTATTTCCAAGCAGGTTTGGCCAATTTTTGTTATTCCATTATTTTTTGGAATTGCGCATTCCATGGCTGCACTGTGGGGTATTTCTGTTAATTTAATGGATAATATAAAATATCCGGTATTAATTGGTACAGGTATTTATATTCTTTGTTATGCAGCTTATTACTTTTTGTGTATCAATTCTTTTACCAAAATTGTGATGGCCAATAAAAAGTAATTGGCTTTTGTGGTTATTTCAGCTAAAATGAGAAGAGAGTTCCACCGAGGGAGGCACTAGAAATGGTAAAGGTATATATCGTAGAAGATGATGAAGTAATTCGTGATACAATCCGAAAACATTTAAGTAAATGGGGATTTGAGATTGGTGTAGTAGAGGATTTTAACAATATTTTACAAGAGTTTTTAGCTTTCGAACCTCAATTAGTTATTTTAGATGTTAATCTTCCTTTCTTTGATGGCTTTTATTGGTGTAATCAAATTCGAGAAGTTTCGAATGTACCCATTATCTTTTTATCATCACGTAATTCGCGAATGGACCAAATAATGGGCATGAATATGGGTGCAGACTATTATATTGAAAAACCAGTTGATCTGGATGTTTTAATGGCGCGGATAAATGCTCTATTAAGGCGGACATATTCTTACGCAGATTTAGAAGAAGCCAATGTGATGGAGCATAATAATGTTTTCCTACACATTGATACGAACACACTTACACATTTAGAAGATAAAATTGAGCTAACGAAAAATGAATTTTTGATTTTATATGAATTAATGAAACAAAAAGGTAGCATTGTAAGTCGTGATGAAATTATGCGCGCACTTTGGGAAGATGAAAGTTTTGTTGATGATAATACATTGACAGTTAATGTTGTTCGTATTCGTAAAAAACTAGCAGAAATTGGTTTGAGCGAATTTATCAAAACGAAAAAAGGCCAAGGATATATGATTGAATGACGAAAAAACAGGAAGATAGCGCTAAAAAACGCGAACTTCCTGTTTTTCGTAAATGGAGGAGGAGTCTAAATGAAAATTTTAGTATTCGGTGGTACTCGTTTTTTTGGCAAGAAATTAGTGGAAAGACTTGTTTCAGAAGGACATGAGGTCACCATTGGGACAAGGGGCAAAACAGAAGATAATTTTGGTGATACTGTCAAACGGGTTATTTTAAATCGAGAATCAAGAGATGCTTTATTCCAATTAGCAAAAGAAGACTGGGATGTTATTTACGATAATATATGTTTCTCTCCGAAAGAAGCACTTTATGCCGTAGATGCATTTAAAGGCAAGGTAAAACGATACATATATACATCATCACTCTCTGTTTATAGTCAAAAAGGTCGAGCTTTAGTTGAAGCTGACTTTAATCCAGAGCATTATGAAATTGTTATTGGAGATAAAGAAGATTTTGATTACGGTGAAGGGAAACGACTTGCTGAAGCCGTATTTTTCCAAAAAGCTTCTTTTCCAGTAGTTGCAGTTCGTTTTCCAATCGTGCTTGGACTTGACGATTACACAAAACGCCTTCACTTTCATATTAATCATATTAAAAACCACCAAGAAATTGGGATTAGTAATGGACAAGCTGAGATTGGCTTTATTACTTCTGATGAAGCGGCGCATTTTTTAGAGTGGGTTGGTGTGGAATCGGATCTGACAGGACCGGTAAACGCTACCTCCAATGGCACATACGCATTAAATGGTTTCATCAAAATGCTTGAAGAAAAAATCGGGAAATTAGCACTAGTTGAAGAGGTGACGGATGACGTCGATGATTCTCCGTTTGGCATTGAAAAAACCTATTATTTAGATAATACGAAAGCTACCGAAGCTGGTTTTGTGTTTAATGATTTAAAAGTATGGTTACCAGCTTTAGTGACAGCTATTTTAAAAGAAAATTAATTTGGGGGAAAAATAATACTATGTTAAACTTTGAAGAAAAAAAAGCATTAATAGAATCTATCGACGGCTTTGAATTACACGAAATTTCTATGGGCCGTATTAATGTACACTATCCAGCAAGTAAAAGAGACAAGAAAATCATCGTCAAACATCTTCATCCAAACGGTAATGCTTTTGTTTATGCACCATTTCTAGAGGTAGAGCCACTCGACAAACAAGGCTATGTGAATGTAAAAGATTACTCTGAAAATGAAATCCGCGTATTACTATTAGAAGCAAAAGAATTCATGGATAGTGACGAGGATGGCTATAAAGAAGGTCTAACTAAAATATATCAAGACAATAGTGGCGAAAAACTTTCACTAGTGTATGAAAATAAAATGTGGGTTATTTATACGGGGGAGAACTTGGAAGCAGTTTTCCCAACCCTTGAAAGCGCAGAAGGTTATTTGCTTGATGAAGGTTTTTTTGAAGCTTAATTGACGGAGGCGAGTTTTGGTGGAGAATTTAGAACAGCTGCAAGAACGAGTTGCAGTAAGTGATGGACGAGCAAAAGCAGATTTAGTAATAAAAAATGGACGAATAATAAATGTGTTTTCAGGAGAAATAATGGACGGAGATATTGCCATCAAAAATGGTTATATTGCTGGTATTGGCAATTTTCCAGATGCAGAAAAGATAATAGATGCTGCTGGTGCCTTCATTGCACCTGGTTTTATTGATGCACATGTCCACGTGGAGAGTGCGATGGTCACACCTGCTGAGTTTGCCCGTGTCTTACTCCCAAATGGTGTTACAACGATTGTTACAGACCCGCATGAAATTGCCAATGTGGCTGGAGAAAAAGGAATTGAATTCATGCTAGAAGATGCCAAAGGAGTACCAATAGACATGTTTGTCATGCTCCCATCTTCTGTTCCTGCAACGGAAGGCGAACATAATGGCGAAACATTACATGCTGAGAAACTCCATCCGCTTTATAGACATGAAAAAGTAATCGGCCTTGCAGAAGTGATGGATTTTCCATCTGTAGCAAAAGGAAGTTCGGATATTTTAACCAAAATTATCGATGCTAAAAAAGAAGGCGGACGAATTGATGGACATGGAGCTGGCTTAACGAGCGCTGATTTGAATAATTATTTGGCTGTTGGTATTCGGACAGATCATGAAAGTACTACTGCTAAGGAAGCAACAGACCGCTTACGTGCCGGAATGTTTGTTATGCTACGCGAGGGAACTGTAGGCCGTGATTTACTTCAAACAATTCCTGCAGTATCTGAAAAAAATAGCCATCGTTTTTGCTTTTGCACAGATGATAAACTAATTAATGATTTAATTACGGAAGGATCAATTAACTTTAACATTAGACTGGCTATCAAAAATGGAATAGACCCAATTACCGCTATCCAAATGGCAACTATTAATGCAGCTAATTGTCATAATTTGCCATACCTTGGTGCAGTTGCTGCAGGATACCAAGCAGATATTGTTTTTCTAACAGATATAGAAACAGTAGAAATTAGCAAAGTTTTGAAAAATGGAGAAGTAGTCGTGGATAATGGTGTTCGTCACGAAGCTGCATTTAAGCAACAAGCGGCAGTACCATTTGTATCTCCACCAATTAATCATCATGTGAGTTTACAAGATTTAGCATTACCTTTGACCAAAGAAACGTGTTATGTAATCGGGATGCAACCCAATAGTTTATTTACAGAAAAACGTATCGAACAAGTGGCTATTCAAGACGGTAAGTTTGTTCCAACCGTGGAAAACGATTTACTCAAAATGGCAGTTGTAGAGCGTCACCATGATACTGGTTGTGTTGGATTAGGCATTGTAAAAGGCTTTGGTTTAACAGAAGGCGCAATTGCTACGACTGTCGCGCACGATTCTCATAATATTGTTGCTGTTGGCATTAGTGATGAAGCAATGAAAGCGGCTATTGATCATATTACTCAAACAGGTGGCGGTATTGCTGTAGTAAATGGAGCTGGTCAGGTACTTCATGATTTAGCCCTTCCAATCGCTGGATTGCTTAGTGATAAATCATACGAAGAAGTGGAAAACGATTTAGCGGGTCTTTTAAATGCCTTTAAACAGATTAGTACGGCTGATGGTTTTGATCCATTTTTAACATTGTCATTCTTAACATTACCAGTGATTCCAGAATTAAAATTAACCGATCAAGGGTTGTTTGATTTTGCTACGTTTCAAATTATTTCAAATGAAGTAAACTAATTAGTAGCGAGGAGGTGCGCCATGAATTGGTGGAGTTATATAAAAGATAAGCGATTTTTCTTATTGTTTTTTTGTAGTATTATGTTTTTTGTAGGCGTGTTGATTTCGATCGATCCGAACAGTAAATTAACGCTTGGAAATTTCATTTATTTGTATGTTTTTGTTTTAGTCTTCTTGCTTTCCTATCTCGTGCTGGGCTATTTCTTTAAATATAATTATTGGCGTGAAATGAAGGAACTTGTTAGCGGAGAGATTGAAGAGAATATCATTGAATTACTACCAAAACCACGTACTCGCGAACAAGCCTTTTTTAATCAACTAATGGCAAAAAAACATAAAGAAGAATTACGAACTATTAGTAAGCTACAAGATAAACAGCAAGAATATCATGATTTTATTTTATATTGGGTACATGAAGTGAAAACCCCGGTTGTTGCAAGTAAAATGTTAATTAACAATCCTGATTTAAATGATACAGAAACGATTTTCAAACAAATCGATGAAGAATTAACAACAATAGATAAATTAGTTATGCAGGCACTTTATTTTTCACGTCTAGATACTTTCTCAAAAGACTATTTTATTCAGGAGCAAAATCTTGGAGTAGTAGTGCGCGAATCAGTCAAACGGCATTCTAAACTTTTCATTGGGAAGAAAATGAAGTTGGATTTGCAAAATGTGGACATGGATGTGCGTACGGATAGCAAGTGGCTTGGTTTTATTTTGGATCAAATCTTGTCCAATGCACTCAAATACACAAAAAGCAGTGGCGAAGTAAAAATTTGGTGTGATACAGAAGCATCTGAGAAGAAAGTGCTACACATAAAAGACAATGGACGTGGAATTAAGGAAGAAGATTTGCCACGTGTGTTCGAGCAAGGTTTCACGGGTAATATTGGTAGACAAGAGAAAAAAGCTACGGGTATGGGTTTATACCTAGCTAAACAAATGGCAAAGAAACTAGGTCACGAAATTTGTATTCAATCTGAAAGCGGCGTAGGAACAGAAGTGAAAATCTACTTTGAACAGAAAGATGATTACTTACTGATTGCCAAAGATTAATAAAAAGTGGTACACCAATTATGATTGGCGTATCACTTTTTTTGTAAATAAAATGGTTGACTCTATCGCTTTATCGTGGTAGAGTATTAGCAAGAAGAAGTAAAAGCGTCGAACAGAACAAGTAGAGCGTAATTCTTTAAAAGAGAGTCCTTGGTTGGTGTGAAAGGATAAAGATAGCGTTATCGAACACATCTCGGAGCTGGTTTGCTGAAGCATAAGTGAGTAGGTGAACTCGGGTTAAGCCCGTTATAGCTTGTTAGTCTCGAACTAACAGAGGTTGGTACTGCGAAGTATCAGCAAATTGAGGTGGAACCACGTGAATATTATTCTCGTCCTCTTGGCCAATTAGCGCCAAGTGCGACGGGATTTTTTTATGTTAAAAAAGGAGCGAAGAATGATGGATTATATCATGGAGATTTTACCAGCATTACTTGATGGGGCAAAAACAACACTGCTCGTTTTTGCAGTTACGTTAGTTTGTTCGATACCACTCGGGGCGGTTGTGGCAGTCGGAAATATTAGCAAAATAGCCCCACTTAAATTTATTTTAAATATTTACATTTGGATTATGCGAGGCACGCCATTACTTTTACAATTAATTTTTATTTATTATGGCTTACCGATTATCGGGGTTGTTTTTGACCGAATGGATGCCGTTTTTATTGCTTTTATTTTAAATTATGCAGCTTATTTTGCAGAGATTTTCCGCGGGGGATTTCTTTCCATCGAAAATGGGCAATATGAGAGCGCCAAGGTTTTAGGTCTTACTTACGGCCAGACACTGCGGAAAATTGTCTTACCACAAGTTGTCAAACGTGTCTTACCAGCAATTGGGAATGAAGTTATTAACTTAGTAAAAGACTCTTCTTTAGTATATATTCTTGGAATTGGCGACTTACTAAGAGCCGGGAAAATTGCTATGAGTAGGGATGTTACACTGATTCCACTCGTATTAGTAGCTGCAATCTACTTAGCTTTAACGGCTATTCTAACCATATTATTTAAACAACTCGAAAAACGTTTTAGTTATTATAAATGAGGTGAAGAAAATGTTAGAAATTAAGAATCTATCGAAAAAATTTGATCAAAAAACAATTTTAGATAATGTGAATATTTCTCTTCAAGATGGTGAAATTCTCTCAATTGTTGGTCCATCAGGTGGTGGGAAAACAACTTTACTGCGCTGTATTAGTGGACTGGAAAAAATGGATACAGGTGAAATTTTTATTGACGAGGAAAAAATTGATCCAATGTCGAGAAAAGATGTGGAAAATACGATTGGTGTTGTTTTCCAAGAATTCCACTTATTTCCGCATTTAAGTGTTTTAGATAACTTGATTTTAGCACCGACCCTTGCTCGAAAAACAAAGAAAGCAGATGCCGTTAAAGAAGCAGAACGATTACTTGGCTTACTTGATTTAGCCGATAAAGCAAATAGTATGCCGTACCAATTATCAGGCGGACAAAAACAACGGGTCGCGATTGCCAGAGCGCTTGCGATGAATCCCAAAGTGCTGCTATTTGATGAACCGACATCCGCTTTAGATCCTGACTTGCGCGATCATGTTGCAGCATTAATTTTAAGTTTGAAAAAGGTTGGTATTACGCAAATTATCGTTACACATGATCACACTTTTGCCGAAAAAGTAGCGGATCAAATGATGGAAGTAGAACCATTAAAAAAGGAGGCAATCTAACATGAAAAAAGGATTATTAATAACTGTAATGTTAATGGTAATGTTAGCGCTGGGAGCTTGTTCCAGCGGTGAATCTAAAGAGGACCAGTGGAGTAGAATTAAAAAAGATAAAGAAGTTGTAATTGGTTTAGATGATAGTTTTGTACCGATGGGATTTCGTGATAAAGACGATAACTTAGTTGGCTTTGATATTGATTTGGCGAAAGCTGTATTTGCAGAATATGGCATTAAAGCAAAATTCACACCGATTGACTGGACGATGAAAGAATCTGAACTGAAAAACGGCTCGATTGATTTAATTTGGAATGGATATACTGTGACGGATGCGAGGAAAAAACAAGTCGCTTTTAGTCAGCCTTACATGAAAAATGAACAAGTATTAGTCACTTTAAAATCAAGCAATATTAATCAATTTAGCGACATGAAGAATAAAACGCTCGGAGCACAAAATGGGGCAAGTTCGATCGATGACATGGCGAAAAAACCAGAAGTGCTAACAGACATTATAAATAATAACGAACCAGAATTATACGATACGTTTGATACAGCTTTTATTGATTTGAATAACAAACGAATCGATGGTTTAATCATTGATGAAGTGTACGCGCGTTATTACATTGATAAACAAAAAAATAAAGACGATTACAACACTATAACAGGCGGTTTTGATGCCACAGATTTTGCTGTAGGAATGCGCAAAAGTGATAAAGAACTGCAAACAAAAATCAATGAAGCTTTTGAAAAATTATACAAAGAAGGAAAAATGCAAGAAATTAGTAAAAAATGGTTCGGTGATGACGAAATCGCTAAGCAATAGTGCGATTGACAGTAGGTTTAAGTTCCTATACAATTTGAATTATAAATGTCGCAGCCGAATATCCGACCGTGCCAGACAGAAGGGATGATTTTTGTTGAATAAAGAATTGATTGTTCGCGGAGCTCCGCAAGAATATTTATGCCAAGTAGGCGCGTGGGATACATTACCTACTCACCTAGAACGCCGCGGTTTGAAAAATGTATTAGTAGTTCGTGGAAATGCTTCTTGGGAAGTCGCTAAAAAGAAATTCCCTGTTTTATCAACTGTTACATCTACTTTTGAAGTATATAATGGTGGTTCTACCTACGAGGAGCGCGATCGTCTGGTGGCAATCATGGAAACAAATAAGATGGATGCGATTATCGCAGTAGGTGGCGGAAAAATAGCTGACGTATGTAAAGCGACAGCAGCAGTTCTACGTTTACCAGTCATTATCTTACCGACACTTGCATCAACTTGTGCCGCTTATACGCCACTTAGTGTGATGTACGACGAAGAGGGCGCTATGATTCGTTACGATGTGTTTGCGAGTAGTAATGCGCTGTTATTAATTGATCCGGAAATGATTTTAGACTCACCGAAAGAGTTACTAGTTGCTGGAATTGGCGATACGTTAGCCAAATGGTACGAAGCAGACGTGATTATTAATTCCTTACCAACTAAATCAGTCGAAATTGAAATCGCGCATTTTGCTGCCAAAATGTGCCGTGATAACTTGTTGCAATATAGCGAAGAAGCACTTGCTGCCATGGACAAACAAGTATTGAATGAAGCGTTTGTTAAAATTATTGAGACGAATATTTTAGTTGGTGGAATGGTCGGTGGTTTTGGCGATGATTATGGACGTTGTGCAGGAGCGCATTCGATTCATGACGCGCTAACGATGGTTCCAGAAACACATCACTTATTGCATGGTAATAAAGTAGCTTATGGTATTTTAGTTCAATTAGTAATAGAAAATAGATGGGATGAAATCGAGCGTTTGTTGCCATTTTATTCTGAGCTCGGTCTTCCGATGAGTTTATATGATATGGGACTTGCGACACTTGCGGAAGAAACGCTTGTGGCCGTATCTAAACGTGCAACGGAGCCACATGAAACAATCCATATGATGCCCGGTGAAATGACAGCTGATGTAGTATTAAATGCGATGAAACAGTTAGAAGATAGTATGGCAATGAAACGAGTGGCTAAGTAAAAATGATTATTCGGAAAGAACAACCACAAGATTACGAGGCCATTCGTCGTGTGAATGAGGAAGCTTTTAAGGGTACTGTGGAAGCAGACTTGATTGAAAGTATCCGGACATCCGATTATTATCAACCAGGTTTATCCCTTGTCGCAGAAGCGGAGGATGGACTTATTGTTGGGTACATTATGTTTAGTGAGATTTCGCTTGAAGCAGCCGGACGAAGCAGATTTATTTTAGCACTTGCGCCACTTGCTGTTTTACCTGCGTATCAAGGGACGCGAGTTGGCTCGAGATTAATGGAAGAAGGAATCCGTTTATCACGCGAAAAAGCATATCCGGCCATTGCTGTGCTTGGACATGCTGATTATTATCCGCGATTTGGCTTTATTCCTTCTGAGCAGTTTGCTATTCCTGCGCCATTTGATGTGCCTGCTGAATACTTTATGTTATTAGAATTATATGATGGTAGTTTAGAAAATTTAGCTGGAACTATCCATTATCCAGCTGCATTTTCTGAAAATAATTAATTCGAAAAGAACGAAATAATAAACGAACGGAACAAATTCTCGGAAGGGGATAGGTTCCGTTTTTTTGTCGTAATAATCCCGACCGAACGCCGCAATTCTTTATCACGCAAAGCGATACTTTTCGTTTCCTTAAAAATCGCTCCATCTAAAATCATTTCTGGCAAAATGCTAATACCAAGACCTGCTCCGACAAGTCCTTGAATTGTATAAAAATCTCTACTTTGAAATGCTATTTGTGGCTCAAATCCTTTTTTATTGGCAGCTTTTGTTACGATTTTATATAAATCAAAGTCTTCTGGATAAAGTACGAACTTTTCGGAAGCGAGCTCTTTTAGTGAAACGGTGAAGTTTTCAGCAAGTGGATGGGTTTTAGGGACAATTAGCTTCAATTTTTCATCAAAAAAACGAATGGCTTCAATTTGTTCGCTAGATTCTGGGACGGGCGATAAAAAAGTCATATCAAGGACGCCGCTTAAGAGCATCTCGGTAAGTTCTTCATTGGTGCCTTCCATAAACTGGTAGGTAATTTGCGGATATTTTTCCCGAAAGGTCGAAATAACGGATGGCAACACTTTGGTAGACAGGGAGTTCGGTAAGCCGACGCGAACAGTTCCTTTTGCGGGATCAGTATATTCGGTCACGAGTGCTTCGGCTTTTTGTAGTTCATTTAAGGCGATTGCTGCTTGTTTTAAGAAATCTTGACCAACGCTGGTGAGTTGCATATTTCTTCCAACACGGTCAAATAAATGCACGCCGAGTTCTTCTTCGAGTTTCGTTATCTGTCTACTAACGGCAGATTGGGCTACGTGTAAATTCTCACTAGCTTTGGTCATATGCTCGACACGGGCTACTTCCATAAAATACTTTAATTGTCGTAGTTCCATTTCTTACCTCCAATTGTTCTCGAAATGAGATTGTTTTATTCTATTATATATATTGTTTCGATAAATGAAAAGGAATAAAATAGATACTACAAGAAATGTAAGGTAAGCTGAATCGCTGGTTAATTATCAGTTAATTTAAATAATTACCAGAAAGACTTAGAAGGATTCGGTTTTTGAAGAGGAGGAACTAGGATGAAACAAACTAATTTACCAAAAAAACACGGCCTATACAACCCAGAAAATGAGCACGATGCTTGTGGAATTGGCTTCGTAGCAAATATTAAAAAGATTTCTTCTCATAAAATTGTCGAACAAGGTATTCATATGCTTTGTCAATTAAAGCACCGCGGTGGAGAAGTTGGTGGGGATACGGGTGATGGCGCTGGTATTTTACTTGAGATTTCAGACTCTTTCTTCCGACGCGAGTGTAGCAAACTAGGTATTAATTTGCCTGAAAAATATCATTATGCGGTTGGGATGTTTAATTTCCCTCAAAATAAAACAGAACGCGAATGTTTAATGGCCGAAACGGAAAAACTGATTGCGAGTGAAGGTCAAACATTCCTTGGTTGGCGCAAATTACCAACTGATGTAACAAAGGTGGGTGCCGGTGCAAGAAAAACAGAACCAGCGATTTATCAGCTATTCATTCAAAAAAATGCCAAGTTAGACGAAGCTGGGTTTGAACGAGCACTTTATTTAATTAGAAAGCAAATCGAAAAATTTGCTGCGACTTCTAAGCAAATTACAGAGACTTTCTACGTTCCAAGTTTATCCACAAGAACGGTTATTTTTAAAGGAATGTTACTACCAGAACAAATTAATCAATACTATTTAGATTTAGCAGATCCAGCATATGTATCGGCTTTTGCGCTAGTGCATTCTCGTTTTTCGACGAATACTTTTCCTAGTTGGGAGCGGGCGCATCCGTATCGATATTTAATTCATAACGGTGAAATTAATACGCAACGTGGTAATGTCAACTGGATGAAAGCTCGGGAAAAAAGAGCAGAATCTGATTTACTTGGAGAAGATTTAGCCAAATTGCTACCAATTATTGACGAAAGTGGTAGTGATTCGGCTACTTTGGATAATGCCTTAGAATTTTTAGTGCAGGCAGGCCGTTCGTTACCTCATGCGGCAATGATGCTTATTCCAGAACCATGGGATAAAAATCCGCATATGACGGATCCGAAACGTGCTTTTTACGAATATCATAGTACATTAATGGAGCCGTGGGATGGGCCGACATCCATTTCCTTTACGAATGGTCGAGTTATTGGGACGATTTTGGATAGAAATGGCTTACGTCCGGCGCGTTATTATGAAACGAAAGACCATACGATTATTTATTCTTCGGAAACGGGTGTTGTGCCAGTGGATCCGAGTGAAATTATTCGCAAAGAAACGGTTGGCGCGGGAACGATGTTGTTAATTGATTTAGAAGAAGGACGAATTGTGACGGATGCTGAATTAAAAGAAGAACTAACAACGGAAAAACCGTACCGTGAATGGTTGGAAGCAGAAATGACAGAAATTGCCGATTTAGCAACAGCCGATTTACATTATGAAGCAATGGATAAATCAGAACGTTTTAAAAAACAACGCGCATTTGGTTACACTCAAGATGAGTTAAATAAAATTTTGATTCCGATGGTAACAGAGAAAAAAGATCCAATGGGCGCAATGGGTTATGACGCACCACTTGCTGTTTTAAGCCAACGACCACAAGTGTTATTTAATTACTTTAAACAACTTTTTGCGCAAGTAACCAACCCTCCGATTGATGGGATTCGCGAAGAAACGGTAACTTCTGCGATGACACTACTTGGTGATGAAGGTAATATTCTAAATCCAACTGCTCAAAATGCTAACCGGATTCGCCTGAAAACACCAATTTTATCTCGAAAAGAATTTGCGGCACTTGAGCAACAAACAAAATTTGCCCAACCGACTGTCACTTTACCAATTTTATTTAAGGCAGAGGAAAGAGATGGTTTAGAAGCTCGCTTAGAATCATTATTTGTAGAAGCAGATGAAAAAATCGCAGCTGGGGCAGAATTGCTCATTTTATCAGATGATGGGGTAAATGCGGATTGGATTGGCATTCCTTCTCTCTTAGCTGTCAGTGGATTACATCATCATTTAGTTAAAGCTGGGACGCGTACACAAGTGAGTATTGTTGTGAAAACAGCGGAAGCGAGAGATGTCCATCAATGTGCGCTCTTAATTGGTTACGGGGCAGACGCGGTATTTCCAAGTCTTGCTATCGATACGTTTGACGGCTTGATTAAAGAAGGACGGATGAAAGGATTTACACTTGATGAGGCGGAAAGTCGTTATATTGAAGCAATTACAGATGGAATTCTAAAAATCATGTCCAAAATGGGGATATCTACGGTGCAAAGTTACCGTGGTGCCCAGATTTTTGAAGCAATCGGTATTGGTGATGATGTAATTAAACATTATTTCCCGGGAACAGCCTCGCAAATTGGCGGGATTCCACTGGAAGTTATCGCGCAAGAAGCTTGGCTCCGTCATCGCGAAGCCTATCATGATATCGGCTACCAGAGTTTCACGCTTAATACAGGCGGGGAATATCAGTGGCGCTCAAACGGAGAATATCATGTCTACAATCCACTAGCGATTCATTCTTTGCAACAAGCTACTCGAGAAAATGACCGTGAAACGTATAATCTTTATTCAGATTTAATGCAAAATCAAAATAATGCCTTTTTAAGAGGATTACTCACTTTTACAAGTGATCGCAAGCCGATTCCACTGGACGAAGTAGAGCCGGCCGAAGCCATTTTTAAACGATTTAAGTCTGGCGCGATGTCTTATGGTTCGATTAGTCAAGAAGCTCATGAAGCGCTTGCTATCGCAATGAACCGTATCGGCGGGAAAAGTAATAGTGGGGAAGGCGGCGAAAACCCGAACCGATTTACCCCGGACGAAAATGGCGATTGGCGTAGAAGTGCTATCAAACAAATTGCATCTGGTCGTTTTGGTGTAACAAGCCATTACTTGGTCAATGCAGAGGAACTGCAAATCAAGATGGCTCAAGGAGCGAAACCTGGTGAAGGTGGACACTTGCCTGGAAATAAAGTCTATCCATGGATTTCGAAAACGCGTGGTTCAACAACTGGTGTAGGATTGATTTCACCACCGCCACATCATGATATTTACTCGATTGAAGATTTGTCTCAATTGATTTTCGATTTAAAAAATGCAAATCAAAATGCACGTATCAATGTGAAACTAGTTTCGAAAACTGGTATTGGTACGATTGCTGCTGGCGTAGCGAAGGGGAATGCCGACGTTATTTTAGTAAGCGGTTATGAAGGCGGAACTGGTGCGGCGGCAAGAACAAGTATCCGTCACGCGGGAGTGCCGTGGGAAATCGGCTTAGCTGAAACACACCAAACGCTCTTGCTAAATGGACTTAGAAACAAAGTCGTTGTCGAAACAGATGGCAAACTAATGACAGGAAAAGACGTTCTGGTTGCCGCTATGCTCGGCGCGGAAGAATTTGGTTTTGCAACGGCACCACTCGTAACACTTGGTTGCGTCATGATGCGGGTTTGTCACTTGGATACATGTCCAGTAGGTGTAGCGACACAAAATCCTGAGCTGCGGAAAAAATTCAGTGGTTCGGCAGATTATGTTGTGAACTTCTTCCATTTTATCGTTGCTGAAATGCGCGAAATGATGGCGGAACTTGGCTTTAGAAGTTTAACAGAAATCATTGGACATAAAGAATTTTTAACTACTCACGAGAAAAAAGAAGCACATTGGAAAGCAAAATATATCGACTTTTCGAATATGCTTTATAGTGATGATTTTTATAAAAACCAAGTCCAATATTGCACAAAACAACAAGACCACAAAATCGACCAAACGCTTGATATGCGCGAACTTGTGCCATTAATTCAGCCGGCACTAGAAAACGGTGAAAAAGTAACTGGAACTTTCGCTGTACGAAATGTTGACCGCGCGATTGGAACGATTGCTGGCTCCTTTATTAGCAAAAAATATGGTGCAGAAGGATTACCGGAAGATACCATTTCACTTGATTTTGTTGGTTCAGCTGGACAAAGCTTCGGTGCTTATACGCCACTTGGCATGACGCTCCGAATTCACGGTGACGCCAATGATTACTTCGGAAAAGGACTTTCTGGTGGCAAATTGATTGTTAGTCCAGATGCTAAAACACCTATTAAACCGCATGATTCCGCGATTGTCGGGAATGTAACGCTTTACGGTGCAACTGGTGGTTATGCCTATATGCACGGAAAAGCAGGTGCACGTTTCGCTGTTCGGAATAGTGGTGCGACAGCTGTTGTGGAAGGCATCGGTGACAATGGTTGTGAATATATGACAGGCGGTGCAGTAGTTGTTCTCGGTGAAATTGGTGAGAACTTTGCGGCTGGAATGTCTGGTGGAGTTGCTTATCTTTATACAAACAATAAACAAGCGACGACAGCCAAAATCAATCATGAACTCGTAAACAGCCGTTCTACTTTAAATACTTCCGAATTAACTAAATTAAAACAGCTGATTGAACAACACGCAAACCTTACAGGAAGCAATTTTGCTAAAAATATTCTGCAAAATTGGGAAGCAGAGAAAGCGAATTTTATTTTCGTCATTCCAAATGAATATGAAATGATGCTGACGAGAATCACGACGCTTGAACAAACTGGAAAAACACATGATGAAGCTGAATTACAAGCTTTTTATGAACATAAAGACGGAAAATTAGTTGCCGGAGTGGCGAAATAGAGAGGAGTGAAACCATGGGAAAAGCAACTGGATTTATGGAATATGACCGAATTCCCTCTCCAGGACGTGATCCGAAAAGCCGGACACGTGACTGGAACGAATATAGTTTACCAATGCCGGTAGCAGATTTAACATTACAAGCCGCTCGTTGCATGGATTGTGGCGTACCGTTTTGTAGTGTAGGAATGGAAATTAAAAATGGTGTTTCAGGCTGTCCGCTGCATAATTTAATTCCCGAGTGGAACGATGCCGTTTATCGGGGTGACTGGTATGAAGCCTTACAACTACTCTTAAAAACAAATAATTTTCCAGAGTTTACTGGTCGTATTTGTCCGGCACCGTGTGAAGGTGGCTGTACGGTGGCAATTTCGGAACCTGCTGTAGGGATTAAATCCATCGAAAAAGCGATTATTGACCGAGGTTTTGAAGAAGGCTGGATTAAACCGGCTCCTCCTAAAAAACGTACCGGTAAACGAATTGCTGTGATTGGGTCAGGACCGGCTGGACTTGCCTGCGCCGATCAATTAAATAAAGCTGGCCATAGCGTAACGGTCATTGAAAAAAGTGATCGCATTGGTGGCTTATTAATGTACGGTATTCCAACGATGAAACTGGAGAAAGAACAAGTAACGCGCCGAGTGAACTTGATGGCGGAAGAAGGAATCGAATTCGTCACAGGTGTTGCAGCAGGGACAGATGTTACTTTTGCAGAACTACGCGAAGAGTATGATTCTATCGTTCTTGCGACAGGAGCAGGGAATGCGCGTGATATCCCACTTGCCGGACGTGATGCAGCTGGGATTCACTTCGCTGTTCCGTATTTATCGCAAAGTACGCGTGATAATCTGGATAACGGCGGGGTACAAACACTTTCTGCTAAAGGTAAAAATGTGGTGATTATCGGTGGTGGAGATACAGGTGCTGACTGTGTGGCAACTGCGCTCAGACAAGGGGCAAAAAGTATTTATCAATTCGGTATTCAAGATAAACTACCCGAATTGCGTGATGGCGAAAACCCTTGGCCGCAATATCCACGTGTTTTCAAAATGGATTATGCGCACGAAGAAGCGGAAGCAGTGTATGGAAGAGATCCACGTGAGTACCTTATTAATACAACTTCTTTTGAAAAAGATGAAGCAGGAAATCTTATTGGACTGCATACTGTAGAAGTAGAAGAAAATAAGGCAGAAAGAAAATATACACCTGTAGAAGGTAGCGAAAAATACTTTGAAGTAGATATGGTTCTAATTGCGATTGGTTTTGCAGGAACAACCGAAGATATTTTTACAAACTTTGGTGTAGGAAAAACAGATCGTCATACGATAGATGCTGCTAAAGGATTTTACCGCACAAGCGAAGAGGGCGTATTCGCTTGCGGAGATGCGCGTCACGGTCAAAGTTTAGTTGTAACCGCGATTGCAGAAGGACGAGAAGCAGCTCGTGAAGTAGACTTTTACTTGATGGGTGAAACATTTTTACCATAATAAAAAAGAGCTTATCCTAAATGGGTAAGCTCTTTTTTGACTAATTATTTCATTCCAGAAACGTTGAAGCCTTTTAAAATGTACTTTTGGAATGTCATGAAAATCAAGATAATTGGAATAACCATGAAGGTTGCTCCGGCCATTTGTAAGGCGTAGTTGCTGCCATATTGACCTTTTAATAATTGAAGGCCAACTGATAGGGTGTAGAATTTTTCGTCGTTGGCAATGATTAACGGCCATAAGAACGAGTTCCAACCAGCGATGAAAGTAAGAATACCTTGTACCGCAAGCACAGGGCGGGAAATAGGGATAACTATCCGCCAGAAAATATAAAATTCACTAGCGCCATCAAGTCTTGCTGCTTCGAGTAAATCATCGGATATGGTGGACATAAATTGACGGAATAAGAAAATTCCGAATGCCCCAACAAGTCCTGGAAGCACAATCCCTGTCATCGTATTCGTTAATCCAGCCGCATTAAGCAGCAAGTAAACCGGAATCATTGTTACTTGTCCTGGAATCATCATTGTAGCAAGAACAAGATAAAATAACTTGTTTTTCCCTTTAAATTTAAATTTAGCAAAGCCGTAACCCGCCATCGCATTTAAAAATAAACCGAAAAACGAGAAGAACACAATGATTAACGTATTTTTTAAGTAAATAGCAAAGTCCATTTCAGTAAATAGTTTGGTGAAATTATCTAGTGTGAAAGTTTCTGGCCAAATAGTAGGTGGGATTTTTAAAATTTCAGCATCCGTTTTCAAAGAGGAGAGAACCATCCAAATGAACGGTAAAATCATAAAGAATCCGCCAACCGTTAAAATTGTAATTACGGCAATTTGAGCGCCGCGCGATTTTTGTCTATATTGATTCATTTATAAACACTCCTCTCTTAAATATCCCCATCATTATTTTTGCGCTGAATCCGGAATTGAATAATCGTGATAATAATAATCGCGATAAACAAGATGAACGATCCAGCAGCGGCATAACCAAATTTACTTAATTGGAAACCGTTTTGATAGATAAAGAGGGCAACAGAGTTCGTACTATCAAGTGGTCCACCTTCTGTCATAACGAACGGCTCCTCGAAGAATTGCAACCAACCAATCATCGTTGTAACTGTTACAAAGAAAATGGCGAAACGAAGCATTGGAACCGTAATTTTAAATAATTGTTGACGGCTATTTGCTCCGTCAAGGGAGGCTGCTTCATAATATTCACGTGGAATGCCTTGTAGTGCGGCTAAGAAAATAATCATATTTACACCGATTGCCCGCCAAACAGCTAGGATAATCAGTGATAATTTCGCAATAGTAGGGTCTTGTAACCATGGAACTGGTCCTAAGTCTAAAAACGAGAGCAAATAGTTAAGTAAACCAAAGCGCGGATTATATAAGTAACTCCAAACGACAGCTACAGCAACAACGTTTGTAATTGAAGGAGTGTAGAAGATTAAGCGGAAAAATTGGAAAATCTTCGCTTGTGAGAAGTTAATCATCAGCGCAATACCAAGCGAGCAGACGATAACAAGTGGAACGCCAATAATTACATAGAAAAGCGTGTTAAAAATAGATTTTAAAAATACCGGGTCTTGCATAATATTGACGTAATTGTCCACACCAACAAAGTTAATTTTAGAGTAATCGGCAAGCCCGACTAAATCAATGTCCGTAAAACTAATGACAAAAGCAAGCAAAATCGGAAGTAGGGAAAACAGAAGAAGTAAAAACAGTGCTGGCGATATAAACAAATAGGGTGTATTTTTATTTAAAAATTGTTTCATAACATCCAGTCCATTCTAAAAGGGCAAATGGCAGAATAAATCATTTGCCCTTTTTATTTGTTATTTTTTAAGAAGTGCTTCTACTTGATCGTTGAAAGTATCCATTTGTGTTTGTACATCTGCACCACCACGATAAATTTGTTCCCAAGATTTTCCATATAATTGAGCGATTTCCTCAAATTGTGGGATAAGTGGCATTGGTTCAGCTGTTTTCATTTGTTCGCCGAATACTTTGTAGTAAGGGTCATTTTTCAGCATATCATCTTCCCAAGCATCCATACGAGCTGGCATGGAGTTTGTATCTTTTAACCAAGATAATTGCACATCAGGTTGACTCATGTAGTCCATGAATTTTAGAGCATCATCTTTCTTATCACTATATTTGAAAATGGAAAGGTTAGCGCCACCAAGGCTTGATTCGTTATTTTCTTTTTTAGGTAATACTGCAGTAGCCCATTTTCCGTCAATGTCAGGGGCAGTGTCTTTCAGTGTATTAACCATCCAAGGACCACTCATGAACATTGGCACAATACCGTCGCCGCCGAAGCTTTGAGAAGCATCTAAACCAAGATCAGTATCTGGAGCGGAACCATTTTTAATGAAACTATCTAAATAACTAACAGTGTCTACGAAAGGTTTTTTATTGAATACTGGTTGACCATCTTTATCGAAAAGAGGGGAGCCGTTTTGACGTCCGAAAATGAAACCAGTCGTTTGTTCGTTTGGATCAATGGCAAAGCCGTACATATCTTTGCCACGTTTAGAAAGTTTAAGTGCAGCGTCGGATAGTTCATCCCATGTTTTTGGAGCTTCATTATAACCAACTTTTTTCAGTAAATCGGTACGGTAGAATAATACGCGAGTTTCTGCATACCACGGAACACCGTAAGTTTTCCCGTCAAATTGAGTAGTTTTTACTGAACCTGGGAAAAATAGATCAGAATTCATATTTTTGCTTTTTTCGACATCTTTTGTAATATCAAGTAGTGCGCCAGCTTCGACAAATTCAGGCATCCAAGTAGTTCCCATTTGGACTACATCGGGGCCAGATTTAGAAGCAACGGCTGTAAGTAATTTATCATGTGCATTTGCCCAAGGAATAACTTGAACTTTAACTTCAATGCCAGTATCTTTCGTGAATTTTTGTGCGAGTTCTTTTAGTGACTTGGCTTCATCACCCATTGCCCAAACATTTAATACTTTAGAATCGCCGGAATTTGCATCATCCTTTGACCCACCACACGCCATTAATACTAAACTAAGCGACAACACTAAAGCTAAAACGACAAACATCTTTTTCTTCATGATTTTTCCTCCATTTTTTGTTTTTTTCAAAGCAACTTGATTAACTAAAAGCTGTTAAAGAATAAAAACTGTTGCACGGAACTAGTGCGCCGTACGGGATGAAGCAAATTGTGAAAATTAATTCACATACACAATATTTCATAGAAACGTTTCGACAAGGTTATTATAGTATATTATGTAATCGGTTTCAAGTGAATTGCTATTTTATTTTTACTTTATAGCGTCTGAACATTGTATATCAATGGTTTTGCGGATATAAATTTTTTCTGGATAAACTTTTACGAAAACGAGATAGTATAGAAGAAAAAGAAAAAAAGGAGCGTTTCACCATGTGAATGTCGTTTTTGGTTGACTAAAGAAAAGAAAGCGCTTATACTGTTGTTATATTTGAATAGAAACGTTTCGAAAAAAGTGTTCAGGAGGTTCCTATGAAACAAGAAAAAGTACAGGATTTAGTCAATCAAATGACGTTAGATGAAAAAATCGCTCAATGTCTTCAACTTTCCCCTTTTCTTTTTAAAGGTACAAACAAAAATGCAGAACTAACAGGGCCGCTTCTTCAAGAAATGAAATTGACGGATGCGCATACGGAAAATGCGGGTTCGGTGCTTGGATCAAGCTCGGCGCTTGATATGATTGGTATTCAGGAAGCTTATTTAAAAACGAATCGATTAGGAATTCCGCTTGTTTTTATGGCGGATGTCATACACGGGTATAAAACGGTATTTCCTATTCCGCTTGCACTTGGTTGTTCTTTTGACCGGGAGACTGTTCGAGTGATGGCAGAAGTTTCGGCGCTCGAAGCAACGGCAGATGGGCATCATGTCACTTTTTCACCAATGCTTGATTTAGTACGGGACCCTCGGTGGGGACGTGTGATGGAATCAACTGGTGAGGATCCATTTTTAAATAGTGAACTTGGAAAGGCAATGGTAGATGGTTACCAAGGCGATGCGAGTAAACTACATGAAAACTTGGAGCAAATGGCGGCATGTGTCAAACATTTTGCGGCATACGGGGCTGCGGAGGCTGGGCTGGAATACAACACAGTTAATATGTCTACGCGCGAACTTTATCAAAATTATTTACCAGCTTATAATGCCGCAATACAAGCTGGAGCTAAATTAGTCATGACTGCTTTTAACGTGGTAGACGGGATTCCGGCAACAATGAACAAATGGCTTAACCGAGATGTTCTACGAGACGAAATGGGTTTTGACGGTGTACTTATTTCTGACTGGGGCGCTGTTGCCGAAGTAATTAATCACGGAACAGCCAGAAATCCTAAAGAAGCCGCACAGTTTTCGATGGAAGCAGGCGTTGATTTAGAAATGATGACGACTTGTTATATCCATGAATTAAAAGGTTTAATTGAAGAAGGCAAATTATCCGAAAGCCTTTTAGATGAAGCAGTACTTCGGATGTTAACTTTAAAAAATGATTTAGGGCTATTTGAAGATCCCTATCGCGGATTAAAAAATAACGACCGCACAAAAGATATTTTAACCGATGATAGCCGCGGGAAAGCTCGGGCAGCAGGTATTGAATCTGCTGTGTTATTAGAAAATAAAAACCGATTACTTCCACTGGCTAAAGAAGCAAAAATTGCCTTGGTTGGTCCACTTGCAACGTCGCCTGATATTCTCGGTGGTTGGAATGTATACGGTGAAGAAAAAGATGGCATCAATGTTGAAACAGGTTTGCGTGAAGTATTTGAAACGGTCGAAGTCGTTTCAACGGAGTACACTGAATTGTCGGAAGAAGACAAAGTGGCAGTGAAAGCGGCAGTAGAGAACATGGATGTTGTCGTGCTTGCCCTAGGTGAAAAAAATGAATGGGGCGGGGAAGCAGGAAGTCTTGCTACTATACGCTTGCCGGAAGCACAATATGAATTAGCGAAATTCGTCCAAACATTAGGAAAACCAGTTGTTATTACATTATTTAATGGTAGACCGCTCGAAGTGAAAGAGTTAGCAGAATCTAGTGATGCTCTTCTTGAATTATGGTTCCCAGGGACAGAAGCAGGCCGTGTCACTGCAGATTTATTAAGTGGTGCAAGTAATCCTTCGGGGAAATTATCCATGTCATTCCCGCAAACAACTGGTCAAATTCCGGTTTATTATAATCATTTACGCACTGGACGACCACAAACACCGGAAAATAAAGGCGAACGCTATGTGTCGCATTATCTTGATATTCCAAATGAACCATTTTATCCATTTGGTTACGGAAAAAGCTATAGCAAATTCGAGTTAAAAACAAGCAGTCTTCCGAAAGAACTAAATCTAGGTGAATCACTACATGTGGAAGTAACCATTAAAAACATTAGTGATATTGCTGGAAAAGAAGTAATCCAAGTTTATTTACAAGATGTGACAGCGAGCATTTCACGACCAGTCAAAGAATTAAAAGCTTTTGAAAAAGTAGCGCTTCAAGCTGGCGAAGAAAAAACAGTTAGATTTGAATTAACAAGCGAGGCATTTTCATTCTATAACCAGCAGCTTGAAAAAGTGCAGGAACCGGGACTTCACCGAGTTTTTGTTGGGACTAGTAGTGAAGATGTAGACGTTTTTGAAGTGGAAGTGGGTGGATATGTGTGACAATGTTAAAAGAAATTAAAAAAGCGGATTTATCAGCCGCATTTTATCCGAGCGGAGAGCTTGCTTGGTTAAAATGGAAAGATATTATGTTAAATCAAGTGATTCAAAATCCATTAGAAAACCGCTTGTCGCAAATATATGTACGCGCGCATTTAGGAGATAAAATAGAAATTTATCCACTACTTAGCAGAGATGCGGAAGTTGGTTTTAACGAAAATGGCGTGGAGTATCGCGGTGTAGTTGGACCGTTTCGTTATAGTGTGCAAATGCATTTTCATACGCGCGGTTGGTTTTATGATGTCTCAGTGGATGGGGATCTTGAGTTTGATTTTGTTTACTTACAAGACTTGGGGCTTGCAGAACAAGCAGCAGTGAGAACAAATGAAGCTTATATGTCGCAATATATTGATTATCATGTGACAGAAGGCGCGACTGGTTTCACGGTTCAAGCCCGCCAAAATCAACCACAAAGTGAGCGTTTCCCAGCAGTTCAAATTGGAGCATTAACGAAAATTGTTGGGTATGCAACAGATGGTTTTGATATTTATGGAACAAATTATAAACTGACTAGCGAACTAGCGAACCTTAAGGAAAAATCATTGCCAAACCGAGTCTACCAATATGAATTCGCTCAAATATCCTTACAAACAGAGCTATTTACTAATCACGGTGAAACAAGCTTTTACGGGTATGCAACAGAAAATCAACCAAAAGCATCTGGAGCACCAATCGAAAACTTAGCAGAACTAAAAAGTAATATTTCAGGGCAATCTTACCAAACAAGTACTAAAGCTACACTAAACAAACACATAGGAACACCGATTATCGGTGAAACAATTTCTGACAACTGGCTTCAAGAGAACTTCCCAGACCGAATTCAAGAAGAGCAACAAAACGGCGATCTACTTTCCTTTTTCACACCAAATTATGCCCATGTTGTGATGCGTGAAAAAGAAGCAGAATTAGAACGCCCGCATGGCAGTATTTTGCTTGATAAAGTGGATGTTTTAAATCCAGAAGCGACACTTTCGGCAACAACGTACATGTATGGGGCATTTTTATCACAATTAGTTGCTGGAAATACGAATATGAACAAATGGAATAGCCATGCGCGTAATCCGCTTAATATTCTTCAAACAAGTGGATTAAGAATTTATATCGAATTAGATTCCGAACTTCGACTACTCGGTGTGCCGTCTGTCTGGGAAACTAGTACAAATTACTCGACTTGGTATTATCAGTGGAATGACGACCTAATTACGGTAAAAACCACATTAACAGCTGAAAGTAAAGAGGCATTCGTCACTGTTCATTCGGAAAAAGGTCGCTCATATAAATTAGTCTTAACAAATCAAGTAACTATGGGGACAAATGAATACGATACTACCGTGAAAAAAGAAGTTAAAGAAGGAATCGTCACTTATTTCCCTGCAGAAGACTCGCCGATTTTAGAAACCTATCCGGCGCTTCAATTCCGCGTAGATGGAACTTATAACGAACTGACTGACGAACGTTATTTTGCAAAAGAATATGTGGGAACAGCAGGTTTGGATGTGTTTGTTTTTGAACCAAGTGATAAAGCGACTTTCCACGTTCAAGCAAAACTCACTGATGAATTTTCTGAACCAACGGAGGATTTAGAAGCAAATAACAAAGTAATTCGCGCTAGCTATGACGAATTAACTGCGCAGTTCCATTTAAATCATCAAAGTACAACAGCGGAGAAACTGAACTTAACGGTTTATTGGTACGCGCACCAAATGTTAGTTCACTATGCTTCACCACATGGGTTAGAACAGTACAGCGGGGCGGCCTGGGGTACGCGTGATGTGAGCCAAGGTCCATTTGAATTTTTCCTTGCAACAGGCAATAAAGCTGTTTTACGTAAGCTAGTGTTGACGATTTTTTCTCATCAATATCAAGATACTGGGGATTGGCCACAATGGTTTATGTTTGATAAATATACATCGATTCAGCAAGAAGAAAGCCATGGCGATGTTATTGTTTGGCCTCTGAAAATTATTGGTGATTACATGGAAATGAGCGGGGATACAGGGATTTTAGAAGAAGCTATTCCTTTTGTTGATCGCGAATCGAAAACCTTTACGAAAGAGCAAGGAACTCTTCTTGAACACATCGAACTTGCAGTAGAAACGATTGAAGCCCGCTTTATGAAAGGAACGGCTCTTTCTAATTACGGCGATGGTGACTGGGATGACACACTTCAACCAGCTAATGCCCAGCTGAAGAAAAACATGGTGTCCAGCTGGACGGTCGCGCTAACATATCAAACATTTAAACGTTTAGCTGCATTTTTGCCAGTAGGTGAGAAATACGAAACATTAGCAAACAATGTTCAAGCGGACTTTGCGAAATATATGACAAATGATACTGATGTTATTCCAGGTTTCCTATATTTAGAAGAAGGAAAAGCACCTGTATGGATGATTCACCCAGAAGACAAAGATACGAATATTAAATATCGCTTAATACCACTGACGAGAAGTGTAATTTCTGAATTAGTCGATAAAAAGCAAGCCAGTCGCAATTTTGAAATTATTGGTGAGCATCTACTTCATCCTGATGGCGTAAGATTAATGAGTGAGCCAGCGCATTATGCTGGTGGTGTAAGTACTCATTTTAAACGGGCAGAGCAAGCAGCCAATTTTGGTCGAGAAGTCGGTTTGCAATATGTGCACGCGCATATTCGTTATATTGAAGCTTTAGCAAAAATTGGCGATAAATCCGCTTGGCATATGCTGGATGTTATTAATCCAATCAACATAAAAGAAGTTGTCCCAAATGCGGCACTTCGTCAAAGTAATACTTATTTCAGTAGTTCTGATGCAGCGTTTTTAGATCGCTATCAGGCGCAAAATGAGTTTAGTCGTGTAAAAGAAGGTAGTATTCCTGTGAAAGGCGGCTGGCGGATTTATTCTAGTGGCCCAGGAATCTATTTACATCAATTAATAAGTTCTGTTCTTGGTATTCGCCAAACGGAAGATGCGCTTATTTTTGATCCAATTTTACCTGAAGAATTAGATGGATTAGAATGTCATATTGAACTAGATAATTATCCGCTTGATCTTACTTTCGAAAGTGCGGATGAGGGTTCTATTGTCGTGAATGGTGAAAAACAACCAGTTGAAAATGAAGCGAATTTGTACCGAACTGGCGCACTCGTTTTACCGAAAAAGAATTTAACGACAAAATGTTCACAAATCACGATTAAATTTTCAAAAAATAACCGTCTCTAAGGTTGTTTTGTGTATAATAAAAGAAAACAGAAAAGGATGCGATTCACGTGGTAGGAATTAAAGATATCGCGAAAAAGGCAGGGGTTTCCATTTCAACAGTATCCTACGCGCTTAATGGCAGCCCGAAAGTGACCGAAAAAACGCGAAAACGAATTATGACCATCGCAAATGAATTGAATTATATTCCCAATATGGCAGCACGAACGTTAAAAACAAGAGAAACAAAAATTATCGGCGTCTATTTAACGAATTACGGCGGGATTTTTTACGGGACTTTACTGGAAGGTTTAACGCAAACGCTATATAAACATGGATATGAACTCATCGCTTGCAGTGGCACGAAAACACACCGATTTTTACCCGAGAAAATGATTGATGGCGCTATTATTTTAGATGCGAATTTCCCGTCTAGCGAAATCATTAATTATGCTAATCGTGGTCATAAATTAGTGGTGCTTGACCGCGAACTCACCCATGAGAACGTGAGCCAAGTCCTTCTAGATAATAAAGGCGGCGCAACGCTAGCAATTGATTATTTATCTACTAATTTTAAAGGTGATTTCTATGTCATTACCGGTCCAGAAGATTCTTATGATGCAAGAGTCAGGCTCGAAACCGCGAAACAAGAACTCGCTCGGTCAGGTGACAAAAAGGTGCATATTATTGAAGGAGACTTTTCCGAAGAAAGTGGCGAAAAAGCAGCAGCCATTATCACGGAAAACTGGAAGGCGCCTGTTTCTGTATTTGCCCTAAATGATAACATGGCTATTGGGATGTATCGTTATTTTGCAGGGACAGATTTGGAAATCGGCAAAGACGTACGAATTATTGGCTTTGATAATACGGATATAAGTGAGTATTTGGTTCCACGTCTTGCTACTATCGAATACTCGAAGTACAAATGGGGCGCAGTTGCCGCAGATAAACTAGTGGAACTCCTTGAAGGTGGAAAAGCTGAAAACGAAATAATCTATACTACTAGAATCAGTGGGCCATCTGTTTCAAACAATTAGTACGCTTTTTTCCTTATTTTAAGGTATACTTAAGATAAAATGAAGGGAGCTGTTGGCTAATGAAACTTGGAATTATGGGAACGAACTGGATTACGGATTCTTTTATTGAAGGTGCTATTAATTCAGGTGAATGGAATCTTACTGCGGTATATTCGCGCACAGAAGAAAAAGCACGCGCATTTGGAGAAAAATATGGGGACTTGACTTATTTCACGGATATAGAAGAAATGGGCAAATCAGATGCACTTGATGCGGTCTACATTGCTTCTCCTAATGCGCTCCATTATCAACATGCGGTTAGCTTACTGAAAAATAAAAAACATGTTATCGTAGAAAAACCGATTTTTTCTACCGTAGCCGAATTAGAGCATGCGCATCAAATTGCTCGCGAAAACAATGTCTTTTTATTTGAAGCAGCGCGCCACATTCAAGAGCCAAACTTCAAACGCCTACAAGAAAACATCGAAAAAGTAGGTACTATTCACGGTGCAACACTAGCGTATATGAAGTATTCTTCCAGATACGATCAAGTTTTAAACGGTGAAGAACCAAACATCTTCTCCTTGAAATTTTCTGGCGGATCCATCGTTGACTTAGGTGTCTATCCATTATATTCAGCGATTACACTATTCGGTGAACCCATAAAAGCAACTTATTTTGCCACTAAATTACCAACTGGTGTAGACGGACTTGGACCAATAATTCTCGAATACCCAACATTCAATATTACTATCATTCAAGGGAAAAACTCACAGTCCTTCCTGCCAAGCGAAATTTATGGTCAAAAAGGAACACTAATTGTCGATCCACTTACTGGAATTGAAAAGATTACTTTTTACGACAACGCAACAAAAGAAGAAACAGAGCTTGCTGGTCCAGTTGTAGCCAATGATATGCAATTTGAAGCAGCAGAGTTTGCTAGAATTATCGAACAAAGCGACCGAGATACATATGAATACTTAGCAGACCTAAGCTTGAAAGTATTACGTGTCTCCAACGAACTTCGTCACCAAAATGACATTTGGTTTGACGCAGAAAAATAATTTTGAAGAGCTAGGAAAAGGCTACCATGCTGATTCCTAGTTTTTTTGTGCTTGACAATAAATGAAATCCAAGTGTACTATTTACTTAATACACTAGTTTCGTTTAAAAAGGAGGTAATAATGAATCCGACCTTTCATGCAGATAAACCAATCTATAGTCAAATCTCTGACTGGATGAAAAAACAAATGATTACAGGTGAATGGAAAGGGGAGGATAAGTTGCCTTCTGTTCGGGAAATGGGCGTAAAGCTTGCAGTAAATCCTAATACCGTTAGCCGTGCTTATCAAGAATTAGAACGAGCGGGTTATATTTATGCAAAACGAGGGATGGGATCATTCGTCACTTCCGACAAAGCACTTTTCGACCAATTAAAAAAAGAGTTAGCTGATGAAATTTCAGAACGCTTTTTGGAAGAAGCGAGGAGCATCGGTTTAGATGACCAAGCAGCAATTGAATTACTAATAAAAAGGAGCCGCAACTATGAATGAAAACCTGATTACAATTACGGGATTAACGAAAAAATATCGAAAAAGAAAACCGTTAAATGATATTAACTTATCTCTTCAAAAAGGCAAGATCATCGGGCTTCTTGGTCCTAATGGCGCGGGAAAAACAACTTTGTTAAATGCAATTTCAGGTCTACTTAAACCAACATCTGGGACAATAAACCTAGCTGAGCACAGCAGAATAGCCTATTTACCGAGTGAAGATATTTTACCTAATATGGTTATCCGCGACTATTTTCAAATTTATCGTAGCTTTTTTCCGGATTTTGACCATGAAAAAGCAAAACAAATGATCCATACATTTGGAATCAACGTAAAAGAAAACACCAAATATTTATCCAAGGGCAATGCTGCAAAAGTAATGTTGGCCCTTATTTTATGCCGAGATGTAGACCTTTATTTGCTGGATGAACCATTTTCAGAAATTGATTTGATTTCACGTGATGACCTAATTAAAAGCATCGCGACTTTTCTTAAAGAAGATGCAACACTTGTTGTCACAACGCACTTAATTCAAGATATGGAAATGATGTTTGATGAAATTATCTTTTTGAAACGGGGTAAAATAATCGAACAAATAGACACAGAAACACTTCGGGAAGAATATGGGAAATCAGTGGTGGATTACTATCGGGAGGTATTTGGGCATGCTTAAAGCACACTGGAAATTAGAATGGAACGCACATCGTTACATATTTTTTGCTACTTTTGTTGGTTGGCTGATTTGTTTACTAATTGGACTTTTTTCTAAATTAGGAAATGGCTTATTAGAGCCGCTTGTGATGGAGTCAGACATAGACGGAGTTGTATTCGGGTCTGGCGATGGTGTTTTCATAGCTTTAATAGGCTTCGTTGGTGCCAGTTGGTTACTTATTTGGTTGCTTTTATTTATGGCAGCAGCTCGATCTGGAATTTACGACGAAAACCGCTATTTGTTTTTTCAAACAGAAACACCTATTTGGAAAATACTATTGAATAAATTAATCATCGTCTTAATCGAAACGGCTATTCTAACGGCGGGGGTTATTGTGATTATAATTAGCTTGGCGATAATAGGTGGCGCGGAGATTTCTTTTTCAGTAGGACTAACTATCATTTTTGACACTTTTTTAGCGATAGGACTTAATACTTTTTCTTTCGTCTGTATCCTTTTTCTAGCAACAGCTTTGAGTATGGTGCCAGTCAATGGTTTCCGTGTTGGTTTTATTGGCGCATTAATCTACTTTGTACTAATTAATGCAATTCAAGTATCCATCGGAACAAATTTTTTATCTAAAAGTAGCTCAGAAATCCATTTTTATTATTCCCTTTTTTCAAGTGTTCATTTTAATTTTATCCAGATGGGTTTTAATCTTTTGATGGCTCTTGTTTACTTTTTTCTAGCAACAAAAATTCTAAATAAAAGTGCAGACTTGCAGTAAGCATGGTATGATACAGAGAAGAACTAATAAAGGAGTCGGGTCATGACAGAATCAAATATCCCAAGCTTTTGGGCGGAAAAATGGCAAGAACATGGTTATGAAACGCCAACAGAAATTCAAAGCGCAATGTACCAACCAATCAAAGACGGTGCAGATGTACTTGCAGTATCACCAACTGGAACGGGGAAAACGGTGGCTTATGCACTGCCAACCCTTGAAAAAATAGAGGCAATTCCAAAAACACAATGGCTTGTTTTAGCGCCATCACATGAATTAGTTATGCAAATCACGGAAGTAATTCGTTCGTGGTTGCCAAGTGATGAACTCACAGTAATCTCTTTAATCGGAGGAGCCAATGTCAAACGCCAAATCGAAAAATTAAAGAAAAAACCACAAATTATCGTAGCCTCTCCAGGGCGTGCACTTGAACTAATCAAACAAAAGAAAATTAAAATGCATGAAATTAAAACGATTACGTTGGACGAATGCGACCAATTACTTCGCCAAGAAAATTTTAAAAGCACACTTGAGATTGTTGAAAGTGCTGTTCGCGATCGCCAATTGACACTTGTATCTGCGACAAAATTAGAAAATCCGGACATGTTTTTTGCACAAACAGAAAACACACCAGTAATGCTAGAGGTAACAGCAAAACCAGAAGAATTAACGAATGTGGAACACCTATACATGGATGTGGAATCACGTGATAAAGCTACTTTACTGCGCCGTATTTCGCATATTAAAGACATGCGCGGCTTAGTTTTCGTAAAAGACAAACCACGAATGGAAATTTTGCTAGAAAAACTTCATTACGATAAAGTAAAAGCAGCTGGAATTCACGGCGAAATTCGCAAAGAAAAACGCAAAAAATATCTGGACGACTTTAAAAAAGGCACGTTGACTTATTTAATCGTGACAGATGTAGCGGCTCGTGGGCTAGACATAGAAGATTTACCTTACGTGATTCACTATGACTTAGCAGCAAGTGAAAAAGAGTACACGCACCGTTCTGGACGGACTGGACGAATGGGTAAATCAGGTACGGTTATTACTTTCGCTAACCCACGTGAAATAAGAACATTAAAACAATATTTAACTATCCACAACTTAAAAGGGAAGCAGGTTCGCTTTTATCAAGGGAAGCTTCTTGACGGCGCTGTTCCAGAAAACAAAATTGCCAAAAAAGCATCTAGACCACCAAAAAAAGTTCAAAAAGGTAAAAAAGATGACGTGAAGAAACCATTCCGTAAAGACAAACCAACGGAAACTGCTGGAAAACGTAAAGATAAACCAACTAACGCGTCTAAACCGACACGTAATAATAAACCAAATAAATTTAACAAAAAACCAACTAATTTCAAAAGATCTTAAGATGCGTTGAATGTTTTTCTCTCTTGATAGATAGGAAAGCATTCGCGCTTTTTTTAGTTAATTTTTATCGTTGCGAGGATGCTGTTTAAAAAGGTATAATGGAAACATAGAGTTTCAAAAAGGAGTAGAGTAGATGTCTAGTAGAAAAGAAGAAGTCCTCCAACTTCTAAACGAAAAAGAAGAAAAAGTATCTGCTGCAGATGTCGCAGAATTGCTTCAAATGGACAGAGCAAACGCTAGTCGTTATCTAAATGATCTTTTTAAAGAGAAAAGAATAGACAAACTTCCTGGGAAACCGGTATTTTATCAAGCCATTAAAAAAGCGGAAAGAGCTAGCCAACATGCGGGAAATATACAAGAGTCTGCTTTTGGAAGATTGATAGGTTCAGAAGATAGTTTAAAAGTAAGTATTCAACAAGCCAAAGCCGCCATTCTATACCCGCCAAACGGGCTGCACAGCTTAATTCTAGGACGGACGGGTACAGGGAAATCACTCTTTGCTGAATGTATGTATCAATTTGCGAAAGAATCGGAAACTATCCCGGCCGATGCGCCGTTTGTTTCGTTTAACTGTGCCGACTATGCACAAAATCCACAACTTTTATTTGGTCACATTTTTGGGGTAATTAAAGGAGCATATACAGGGGCAGAAGAAACGCGCGAAGGTTTGCTAAAAAAAGCAGATGGCGGGATTTTATTCCTTGATGAAATCCACCGCTTGCCTCCAGAAGGTCAAGAAATGCTCTTTACTTTTATTGATAAAGGGGAATTTCGTCCACTAGGTGAAAGCGCGAATGTCCACCATGCACAAGTCCAAATTATTGGAGCGACAACAGAATCACCAGATAATTTTTTATTAGAAACATTCACAAGACGTATTCCGATGACAATTACCTTACCATCCCTTGCAGAAAGAAATCTGGAAGAGCGTTATCAATTAGTGGAGTTTTTCTTGAACCAAGAAGCTACAAGACTTCACCAATCCATACGTGTACACAGAAAAGCGCTGATTGCTTTTTTACTTTATCATGCAAGTGCTAACGTCGGTCAATTGCAAAGAGACTTAAAACTAGCCTGTGCCAAAGCATTTTTACATTATAAAACCAAAACGGCTAATTATATATTAATCGAACAAGATGACTTGCCTATCCACGTTCAAAAAGGTTTACTCCACTTAAAAGACGAACCAGAAAAATTAAATCGTTTGATTGACGTGAACAAAGCCATTTTTAAATTTGTTGATACGAGTGATGAATTTGTTGAAACAGAAGATGTTCATGATGTTTACCATGCCATCCAAGAAAAAGCAGATCAATTAATGAAAGAAGGGAAGGACCAAAGCGAGTTAGAAGAAGCACTTTATGTTGATGTAGATCAATATTTCCACAACTACATGGTCCAGTTACCAACCCACCAAACTGCCAAAGAAATTATTGCGCCTGCTGTTTGGGAATTAACAGAAAAAGTATATGCCATGGCAGAAGAAAAACTAAATCGCAAATACAACGAAAAAATGAAATTTGCTTTTTCTTTACATTTACAAAGTACCATCGAACGAGTACGGGAACAAAAGCATATCATTCATCCTGATTTAAATAATATTCGCAAAAAATATCCAAAAGAGTTCCAAGTAGCTATTGATTTATCCGCACTGATTGAACAAGAATTAAGCATTGAAATTCCTTTTGACGAAATTGGGTTTTTAACGATGTTCCTGACAGAGGAAGTAGTAGATACGTCACTTTCTCAAGAAAATCAAGTCGAAGTTATTGTGATGATGCATGGCCGTTCAACTGCTACGAGTATGGTGGAGACGGTACAGGAATTACTGAGCATTGAAAGCGGGATTGCTCTTGATATGCCGCTCACTGTTGAAGTAAAAGCGATGTATGAAAAATTAAAACAAACGGTCATTAAGTTAAATCCTGTCAAAGGCGTTCTAATCCTTTCTGATATGGGTTCCCTCACTTCTTTCGGCAACATGCTGACCGAAGAACTGGGAATCCGTACAAAAACCGTTACGATGGTAAGTACACCAGTTGTACTGGAAGCGATGCGGAAAGCTTCACTTGGTCGTGGTTTAGAAGATATTTATCAAAGCTGTGAGCAATTATTTGAAAATAAATATAAAGCACATGTCTTACGCGCTAAACCTGTGAAAAATGCGGTTATCTTCACTTGTTTTACTGGAGAAGGAGTAGCCGAACAGTTGCGTAAAGTCGTAGCACCAATTATTGATGAAACAAAAATTGAAATTATTGTATTACAATTCTTGCATAAAGAAGCTTTTCGGGAGCGAATCGATCAACTCATGGAAGAATATAATATTCTAGCCATCATGGGATCAGTAGCCTTTGAATATCGCGATATCCCATTCTTTAGCGCACTGGAAGTTCTATCAGAAGGTGGGTTAGGGATTGTTTCTAGAATATTAAATGATGAAGTACCTTACGAAAAATTAATCGCTTCATTAGAAGGAAATTTACAAGCAGTAAGCTCTGCTGAACAACTGGTTTACTTTTTACGAAAAGTAATTTCAGAATTGCAATTGCAACTTAATGTTATACTTGAGTCAGGTGTGGACATTGGTATGATTCTACACTTAGCTTTCCTCATCGAACGCGTGAAATTAGGCGCTGTCGACCGGGAATTCCCAGATTTAAATGAATTTGCCAAAAATCATATGGTGGAAATGCAAATTACACAACAAATGATGGAAAACGTAGAAATTGAGTATGATATCGTAATACCGCAATCAGAAATCGCATATTTAACACAGATGATGCTCTCAAACCAGGTGGAAGAAAATTAAGAAAAAGGAATCTGCCAAGTGTGTATTGTCTTACACACTTGGCTTTTTTACTTGTGTAAGCGAAAAACTTTGTAGGCAAGCAACAAATTAGAAGAAAAGTTGGCACATATCTTGCATATTATATATACGTGCAGCTTTTCAAACTAGGAGGTTAAGTTAATGAATAACATCATGTTAGTTTGTTCGGCCGGTATGTCCACAAGTCTGCTCGTAAAAAAAATGACAGAAGCTATCGAAAAACAACAAGTGGATGCTGCTGTAATAGCAGTTGCAGAAGCTGATTTCGACAAGTATAAAGGCAACGTAGATGTTGTTTTACTCGCACCACAAGTTCGGTTTTTAGAGAAGAATTTGAAGCGAGTACTGGATCCATTAGGTATTCCAGTTGCGATCATTAATGGAATTGACTATGGAACAATGGACGGCGAAAAAGTGCTAAATGATGCACTAGCAATGATTGAGAAATAATCTCGAGTTCGAGACTGCTTGAAGAGGAATTAAACATAAGTTCGATAAATGAAAAAGGATGTGTAAACAATGGAATTAGAACAAACAATTATGCAATTAATCGTACACGGGGGAAACGCTAAAAGTGACGCAATGCTAGCAATCGAAGCGGCAAAAAAAGGGGATTTTGACGCGGCAGATGAGCAAATCAAAAGTGCAGAAGCAGCACTACTTGAAGCGCATCATTCACAAACTTCATTAATTCAAGGGGAAGCACGCGGCGAAAAAGCAGAAGTATCTTTACTACTAGTTCACGCACAAGATCACTTAATGAATGCTATTACTTTTAAAGATTTAGCAAAAGAAATTGTTGATTTATACCGTTCTAAATAAGCTTTTGAAGGGATGATTTAAATGAGAAAATTAGGAATATCCGTATTTCCGCAACACGTAGCGCTTGAAGAATCATTAGAATATATTGAAACAGCTGCAAAATATGGTTTTAGCCGTATCTTCACTTGCTTGATTTCTGCTAATGACGAAGCGGAATTTGCTAAATTAGAAACAATTTGCAAACGCGCTAAAGAACTAGGATTTGATGTTATTGCTGATGTTGATCCGACTGTATTTGAATCGCTAAATATCACTTATAAAGAATTAGATCGTTTCAAAGAACTTGGACTAGCTGGCCTTCGTCTTGATCTAGGCTTCTCCGGTTCCGAAGAGGCAGCAATGTCCTTTGATGATACGGACTTAAAAATCGAGCTAAACATTAGTAATGGTACTCGCTACGTTGAAAATATCCTATCTTACCAAGCAAACGTAGGAAATATTATTGGTTGTCACAACTTTTATCCAAGAAAATACACCGGTCTTTCCAGAGAACATTTCTTACGTACGAGTAAACAATTCAAAGACTTAAACCTACGTACAGCTGCTTTCGTTTCTTCTAACAGCGGCGAATTTGGCCCTTGGTTTGTTGTAGACGGCGGACTTCCAACAATGGAAGAACATCGCGGAGTGGACATTACTGTGCAAGCAAAAGACCTTTGGAACACTGGCCTGATTGATGACGTCATCGTTGGGAACATGTTCGCTTCAGAAGACGAATTACGCGCTTTAAGCGAATTAAACCGTAATGAATTACAATTAGCAGTAGAGTTTTTAGACGGTGCAACAGACGTGGAAAAAGAAATCGTTTTAACACAAAAACATTTCAATCGTGGCGATGCTTCCGAGTATGTGTTACGTTCAACAATGACGCGTGTTAATTTCAAACAATTCGATTTCCCTGCACATGATACAAATACCATTTCAAAAGGCGATGTGACTATCGATAACGACGGCTACGAACGCTACAAAGGCGAAATGCAAGTAGCACTTCAAGAAATGGAAAACTCCGGCAACACAAATATCGTTGCTCGAATTGTTCCAGAAGAACGTTATCTACTAGACACCATTCTACCGTGGCAACATTTTAGATTGGTTGAGAAGAAGAAATAATAAAAATTACAAGTTAAAAAACGTCTGCAATCCATTTTTCAATGTTGATTGCAGACGTTTTATTTTGTCGAAAATTAATATGTTGCTTGATTTATTCTTTACATTTCCCAATCAACCCATACAAAAACAACTGCACTATCTCCGCTTGTTTCTCCTCAAGTTCTTCCTCTGGGACTGTGAAACCTAAACCATTAATTGCTTCAATAAAAAGTTGAATAGATTGATCCGAAAGACGGTTATCAATAATTTTTTCTTGCTTGCCGATAGCGATGTATTTCATATAAATCTCATTTTTAAGTGCATTAATATTATTCACTAACAGCGTGATAAATTGCGCGTCTTTGCTTGCTTCTTGCGATATAAATTTACTTAAAGACAGATTTATTTCTGCATTACAGAGCTTGAGAGCCCGCTCTAATTTTTGCGTGAATGTTCCTTCTGATGCTAAAATTTCTTCCGCTAAAGTTATGGTATCTTGCATAATAATGCTAGCACATTCACCAACAAGCGCTTCTTTACTTCCAAAATAATTATAAATAGACACTTGCGAAACATCTGCGAGGGCGGCAATATCTTTAATACTTACATCAGAAAAACCTTGTTCTCCAAATAATGAAAGAGCTGCCTGAATAATTGCAGTCTTCTTTTTTAGCGTTCTTTTTTCATAATTATTCATATCCTAAACACTTCCCTAAGCTAATCTTATCTTTAGTAATAATATAACATAGAAACTTTTAATTTGAAATATTAACTAATAAATTTCAAAAGTTATTGACTTGCAAGTTAAGATTATTATACAATTGTTTTGAAATATAGTTAAAATTATTTCAAAACTAAACACCCATGAAAGGACTTTAATTATGATGAAAATAACAAAAAGAAAGAAAATAACACTAATCATTTTGGGAGGTATCATCGGTTTGAGTTTTATTTTATATAAACCATTAATTAACTATTTAAGCGAACAAGCGGCGAATCCGCGTGGGATTATTGGTGAAATCACTACGAAAATATGGTCATCCTATTTTGAAGATTTGAGTAAGTGGACAATTAGTAATACTGAACTAAGCAATGTTACACAGGTATTAGATATTGGTTATGGTGGGGGCTCCAATGTTAAAAACCTAGCGGAGCTAAATAAAAATTGGACTATTTACGGAGTGGATATTTCTGAAGAATCTTATAAAACAGCCACAAATTTGAATAAAAAAGCAATCAATAATGGCAAAGTAGAGCTATCTGTACAAGATGTTGCATCGATGAATTATCAAGCAGGTATTTTCGATGTAGTTTATGCTATACAAACCCATATGTATTGGGATAATCCTAAAAAAGGGTTTGAAGAAATCTATCGGGTAATGTCACAAAAAGGTGTTTTAATAGTGTCGTCTGAAAAAGATAAAATTGATTATCATATGGACGAATATAAAACAACTGCCACTCTAACAGTACTCTTAAAAGAAATTGGCTTTAGAGAAGTAGTGGAGAAAGAAAAGGGAAATTGGGTTTTGTATACAATCAGAAAATAATTGCGAGTTATATTATCTTTTGAAATATCTGTTACAATGAATAAAACTCTCTAATACAGAGTCCAATTTTATACATCATGAGGTGAAAACATGATAAAGCTATACAAAAAAGAACAAAATCAAATCTTGTATGCTAAGTACTGGATAAATAATGATAAGGCAATTGTGCACTTCGGTAAAATTGGTAAAGTAGGACAGAAAGAAGAAACCAGCAACTATCTGGAAAAATACAAGAGCAAAGCTGCGTTCCATGAGGCGTTTATTAATCGATTTGTCCCACAAAGTTATAGCGAAAATCCTCCAAATGAAAATTTCTGGATATTAATTCAATATCCGCTCAAAAGTTTAACAAGAACAAAACGTGATATTTGGCTGAAAGATCGAGTAACAGATGTTTTAAATGACGATTTGGGGTGGAAAGGTTTAGGGATTGTAGATGGTTTTGACATAGGTCAAACCGCGAATCCTAACAAGCAATTTGCTTTAAATATATTTTGTGTCGTTGTTGATGAAGAAATAGGTATTAAAGTGATTAAATCAGCTCTAAGAAATAATAATTGTGATTATACTAGAGTAAAAATTGCTTCCAGAACATTTTCGGATGATGCTGAATATACGTTGAATTTTTCAGCGAAGAAAAAAGATGTAACTTTTTATGTATGAATAAAGTTTTGAAATAAGAACGATAAAAAATCCGAAAGTCTTGATTTATCAAGTGCTTTCGGATTTTTCTGAGCGCCCATACGCGGAATCGAACCACGAACTAGCCCTTAGGAGGGGCTTGTTATATCCGTTTAACTATATGGGCTTATTATAAAATTATCTGACTCCAGAAAGCCAGACACCAGAAATAAGTTTACCAGAAATAAGGGGTTTCAGCAAGATAAAGAAGCATCTGGCTGCAAGGGTTACCATGCGACCAGATGCTTAATACAATTAATTTTTAGCTAATTTATCTGCAAAAACGAGGGATCTACCTGTGCCAATTGCAACGGATTCCAAAGGACTTGGAGCCATATGTACAGGGACATCTATTTCTTGTACAAGCCAGTCGCGGAAACCTTGAAGTAGGGAGCCGCCACCACTTAAAATAATGCCGCGATCGACAATATCACCACTTAATTCTGGTGGGCAAAGTTCAAGCGTATTCCGAATAGCTTCTAATATACGTTGTAATGTTTCAGCTAAAGCGCTTTGGATTTCCGTAGAGCTTACTTGGATTGTTTTTGGTAAGCCAGTAAGCAAATCGCGACCACGGATATCCGCAGTTTGTGTTACGTGTTCGATCGGCGCATAACCAAGCTCCATTTTAATTCGTTCTGCTGTTGTTTGACCGATTAAAAGGTTGTAATTTTTGCGGATGTATTGAATGATTTCTTCATCCATATGATCGCCACCTGTGCGAATCGAAGTGCTTGAAACCACACCGCCGTATGAAATAATCGCAATCTCACTTGTGCCGCCACCAATATCTACAATTACGTTAGCGACAGGCTCAGCGACAGGTAAATCAGCACCAATTGCAGCTGCAACAGGTTCTTCAATTAAAACGACTGAACGAGCACCAGTTGATCTTACCGCGTCTGAAATAGCGCGACGCTCGACTGACGTTGCACCAGTTGGGGTACAAACGACCACATTGGGCTTTCTCACACCACTAACTGAAATCCGGCGCATAATCTCGCGCAAAAGTCCGCTCGTTAAATCAAAATCAGCAATAACACCGTCCTTCATTGGTCTTACAGCAGAAATCGAAGTCGGCGTTTTACCAATCATCTCTTTTGCTTCCTGGCCAATCGCAAGTACCGTTCCATCATTCGTATTTAGCGCGACCACAGAAGGTTCATTCAGTATAATGCCTTTTTCTTTACTGTAAACTAAAATATTCGCAGTACCTAAATCAATTCCAATAGTTGTTGTTCCAAACATTCTCACACCTAACTTTCTATTAAAAATAGCGAGTAAATTCTAGGTGTACAACTAACAGTATAGACTTTTTTCACCATATAAGCATTATTTAAACATGGATGAAATGAAAAGGTAATTTAAAATGGCGATATGACAGGTGTTTTCGGTGTTTCGTAAATAAATCGTAAAAAAAGTAATCAAACAAAAACGACTATCCAGAGTAGATAGCCGTTTTTTATTAGGAAACTTGCCGCTGTTTTTCAAATTCTGAATACATATAGTAATAAATGAGCCCGCTAATGAGCGCTAAAATACCAATAATAGTAAATGTCCCAGTATAGCCAATTAAAGTCGAAAGTGTAATCGCAAGTGGAGCAATGACTTTACCCAGCGTATAACGAAGTCCAGCAGCAGAGAAGTACATCGCCCGTTTATCCTCTGGAGCTAACTGTGAAACAAAGGTTTGTTGCAAGCCAACAGTCATCAGTTCCGCGAAGCTAAAGAGAATAATGGCACAAATCGCTCCCCACGGTCCTGTCGAAATACCAAATAAGAAAATCGCAATCGCATAGAGAAAAGAAGAATTCATAAAGACAAATTTTTCTCTAAAATGGCTCATCCAGCGAGTGACAACGACAGTAAGCGCTGCAACAAAGAAGCCATTAATAGAAACAATAACCCCGAACAATTGCTCACCTGTAAAATGAAACGCGAACAAGTTAGAGGCACCGATAACTTCTTTAATATAGAGTGGGAAAAGTAAATCCAGTTGCATAAACGACTGAGAAACAATAATCCCGGCAACAATATAAAGAAAGAAAATCTTGTCTTTAAAAATAATCTTATAGTTTTTTAGCTGTTCCATTAAAACAGCACCAATACTTTTTCGAACCGCTTCTTTTTGTAAATCAGGATTAACTAAAAGAGGGGCTGTTTCGTGACCAAATTTTTGCAATAAAAATAGTAATAATAAATCCGCACAAACAATTGCAAGTAGTGTTTCTGTCGTGAAATTATAAAATAAAACCGAACCAAGAATGGGGCCAATAACGACCGCAATATTAATCATCATATAGAACACCGAATAAATATGCGTCCGATGCTCAGGAGGAACCACATCGGCAATCATCGCTTGACTTGCTGGCTGATAAAACGCCATAAAAACACTCGCAATCGCGAAACCAGCAAAACTCAAGTAAGGAGAATCCACAACATGAAGTGCACCTATTGCAAAAACAAGAAAACCAAATCCTTCTCCAATGACAGAAATACTCATCATCCGTTTACGACCAAAGTTATCCGCAAAATAACCGCCAAGCAAAGCTGTGAAAACCGCCAAAACTTGCGAAATAATCAGCAAAAGGCTCGTCAGCTCGCGCCCAATACTTTCCGAAAAGTAAATCGTTAGAAAGGGGAAGACCATCCAAAAAGAAATATCGAGTAGTGCTTCCCCAAAAAGCCTTACTTTTAAATTGATGTCCCATGTACTAAATTTCATCCAATGCACCTCGCTCTCTTTTGTAAAAAATAAACAAACGAAAACCCTTGAAAGCCAAAAGCTACAAGGGTTTTACGCAAAAGGCATAAGTTTTAAAAAAGGATTAGAACGCCCAGTCGCCTTTACGGAAAACAGGAACAACTTCACCAGATTCGGTTACACCATCAATGTCCATTTCAGAAGAACCAATCATGAAATCAACGTGTGTTAAACTATTGTTCACACCAGCTGCTTCTAACTCTTCACGAGACATTTCTTCGCCACCTTTAACATTAAATGCATACGCACTACCAATTGCTAAGTGGTTAGAAGCATTCTCATCAAATAGTGTATTGTAGAATAAAATGCCGGATTGGGAAATAGGGGAAGGGTCTGGAACTAGCGCCACTTCACCTAAATAGTGGGAGCCTTCATCAGTCGCGATTAAATCTTTCAAAATTTCTTCGCCGGATGCTGCTTCTACACCTACAATACGACCTTTTTCGAAAGTGATTTTGAAGTCATCGATAATATTTCCTGCATAACTAAGTGGTTTCGTACTAGAAACATAACCTTCCACTTTTAGTTTATCCGCACAACAGAATACTTCTTCTGTTGGCATATTGGCCATAAATTCATGTCCTTTTTTATTCTTACTGCCAGCGCCAACCCAAAGATGGTTTTTTGGAAGACCAATTGTAAGGTCTGTTCCAGGAGCCGTATAATGTAAAGAAGTAAATTGTTTTTCATTTAAACTTTCTGCTTTTGCAGCAAGTGTTTGATCGTGATTTTTCCAAGTTTCTACCGGGTTTTCTGTATTGATACGAGTTGTTTCAAAAATAGCTTCCCAAAGTGTTTCCATTTGTTCTGCTGGAGTTAAATCTGGGAATACTTTTGCTGCCCATCCTTGTGAAGCTGCTGCAACAACTGTCCAACTTACAACATTTGCTTGCATTAACTCGCGAAACTCGCTCATTGCACCACCCATTGTTTTCTGGAATGTCGCAATTTTGTTGCTATCCACTCCGTTTAGTAAATCCGGATCTTCGGAAGTGATGGAGATAAAACAAGCGCCTTCTTTGGCAAGTTCTGTTTTTTCTGCAACACGGTGAACCGGAGCACTTTCAAAAACGCGTAGTGGAGCATTTTTGTAACGTAATGCGCCTAATTCTTCATCGCGCCAATCCATAATGACATCCTCTGCACCAACTTCAAAAGCATATTTGGAAATAAGGCGAACAAGTGGAGCCGCGTCAACTGGAGCCATAATTACCACTTTCTGTTCAGGTTGGACATTTACCCCAACTTTTACAATCAATTCTGCATACTTTTCTAACTTTTCACTAAATACTGTCATAATTAATCACTCCAATCTTTTTATTCAATACGAGAATTGTATCTCAATTAATGAGGTAAAGCAACCACTACGCTACTGTTTTCGCTATTTTTAAATAAATAAAAAAGCAAGTCCGAAAAAGAGGACTTGCTTTCGAATTATCCTTTTAATACATCCACAAATGTTTTTGCGTAACTTTCTGCGCGAACAACATCTTCTTCATCTGGATCAAGGTCTACTTTAAGCCCAGCAACAGGAACGGTCGCACCTTGCTCTTTTAGACGAGTTTCAATTAAATCAACTGTTAAACAGTATTCATCATAAAAAGTATCGCCGGAACCGAAAGAAGCACAAACTTTGCCGCTAAAATCAACGTCCGCCATATCTTCATAAAAATCAACGAACTCATCAGGAAGCTGGCCATCATCGTATGTATAACCACCGATTAGAGCGCCATCATATTCTAGTAAATCTTCAGGATCAACTGAAATACATTCTTCAATTTCTACTTCGATATCGTATTTTTCTAATTCTTCACCTAAAATGTCGGCAATTTCTTGTGTATTACCAGTCATGCTGGCATAAACGATCATCACTTTTGTCATTTTGCATCACCATTTTCTGAATTTTTTATTGTTTAAAATGGCACAAACCAGCCCACCATTTTTTAACTGATACATTCTATTATAAATGTCTTCAGAAAAACTGCAACCTTTTTTCCAGATTACTTTATTTATAAGGGGTTTCGAGCTATAATAGTAAATAGTGGAAATTTTAGGAGGGAATGAAAAGATGATCACACTCAAATCAAGACGCGAAATCGATGAGATGAAAGCAGCAGGGAAAATCCTTGCCGATACGCATAAAGAACTTAAAAAAATTATTAAACCAGGTATTACTAGCTGGGATTTAGAAGTATTTACAGAAGAATTTTTACGTAAAAATGGCGCGACTCCAGAGCAAAAAGGCTTTGAAGGTTATGAATATGCTATTTGTGCAAGTATTAATGACGAAATTTGTCATGGCTTCCCGCGCAAACAAAAGCTTAACCAAGGCGATATTATTACAGTAGATATGGTCGTGAATTATCGCGGTGCACTTGCTGATTCTGCTTGGACTTATGCCGTAGGTGAAGTGCCAGATGATGTGAAACATTTAATGGATGTAACGCATAAAGCACTTTATTTAGGGATTGAACAAGCACAAGTTGGCGCACGAGTTGGCGATATTGGTCATGCTATTCAAACATACGTAGAATCTGAAAATCTTGCTGTTGTACGTGAGTTTATTGGTCACGGCGTTGGACCAACTTTACATGAAAAACCAGATATCCCTCATTACGGTACAGCTGGCAAAGGACCTCGCTTGAAAGAAGGCATGGTAATTACAGTGGAACCAATGGTCAATATGGGTGCTTGGAAAGCCAAAATGGACGATAATGGCTGGACTGCTAGAACTGTTGATGGCTCTTTGTCTGCGCAATATGAACATACTTTTGCAATCACAAAAGATGGTCCAGAAATTTTAACGTATCAAGGCGAAAACGATTAATTAAACTATTTAGCCAGATGCATTTAGAACAGAATGCAAGTAAAAGCACAAGTTTCACACAGCTGCTTTTAGTTTGCCGTTTTTTTCTAGGCATCTGGCTTTATTTTTAGAGGCGGTGACATACAATGGGAGAAAAAATGGCTATCTGGCGAACAAAAAAGCCAGCAACAAAACAAAAAATCGTGTCGGACCTACAAGAATCGGGTATTAAAAAGGGAGATACGATTATTTTTCATGCCTCCATGTCAAAAGCACACTGGATTTGCGGTGGTCCAGTTACCGTTATTTTGGCATTGCAAGAACTGGTTGGTGAATCAGGCAATATAGTAATGCCGGCTCAAACAGGTCAATTAAGTGATCCTGCAAAGTGGGAAAATCCGCCAGTTCCTGAAAGTTGGTGGAAAATAATTCGCAGAGAAACACCGCCATTTGATCCGCTTGTAACACCAACTCGTGGAATGGGTGTCATTGCCGAAACATTTCGTACTATGCCAGATGTTGAACGAAGTTTTCATCCATACCATTCGTTTTGTGCTTGGGGAAAAGATAAAAAACAAATTCTTGCCAACCAGCCACTTGCGAAAAGCATGGGAGATGAATCGCCGCTAGGGAAAATGTATCAACTTGATGCGAAAATTATCTTGTTCGGGGTAGATAATAATAACAATACATCGCTTCATTTAGCGGAAGAACGCTCCAATGTATTTCCGCTCATCGAAAACCAGGCAGCTTTTCTAAAAAATGGCGAAATCATTTGGGAGAAGTATCAGGAAATTGATTATAATAGTGAAGTGTTTATCGCGTTAGGTCGCGCTTATGAGAAAGAACGTGACTTTCACCCAACGACGATTATCGGAGCGCCGACGAAAATTTATGATATGCGTGATTTAGTGGATTTTGGTACCGATTATTTCCAAACAAAAAACCACTAAAAAGTGGCTGGAATTTGTTTTATTTGCGAATCCGGCGTAATTCTTCTGCAAATAATTGCATCTCACGCGGGCTGAAATTGGATTTACGTTTAATTAGCTGATAAATATCGATAAGTGCGTTATAATCAACAGAGTCAAGCTCCAGATTTTCAAAAACACCAACATTCACCATTTTTAGTTTCGTTGTAATTTCGGTTAACATAAAATTCAAGTTTTCCTGTGAAGGGGTTTCAAGATTCATCTTTTTGCTCCTTTCAAGCTAATAGACAAAATTTTACCATAGTAGAAGAAAAACTTCCAGACGAATGACTAGAACAGGGGGCCTTATCAGTGTGGAAAAAAGTAGTTAAATATACAAAGAAAAACGGGATTGTTCAAATTGGCCAAACAGTAAGTGCGAGAGTAGGTCGAAATGATGTTTCAGGAAATGCAGCACAGTTAGCTTATTATATGCTGTTTTCGATTTTTCCAATGCTCTTAATCGCGGCAACATTACTTGCCTATCTTCATATTGATAAAGATTCCGTTTTTAATATGATTAAAGAATTCGCGCCAGACCAGATTATGGACTTTTTAGAAGAAAATTTAAATAACTTACTAACGCAGAAAAATGGCGGATTACTTTCTATCGGGATTATCGCGACTTTATGGTCGGCCTCGAATGGCATGAATGCGGTCATGAAATCGCTCAATAAAGCGTATGGCGTAACCAATAAGCGAAACTACGTCGTGCAACGATTATTATCGATGTTTTTCACACTCGCAATGCTTGCGACAGTAGGGGCAACCTTGCTATTACTTGTATTTGGACAACAAATAGGGATGTTTTTAATTAATCATTTGAATTTCTCGGAAGACTTTCTTAGCTTTTGGAATAATCTTCGTTGGACCGTTACACTCATCGTTATTTTTGTCGTATTTACCTTTTTATATTGGGTCGCACCAAACCGGCGCAGTACGTTGATTAGTGTTCTACCTGGAGCGCTTTTTTCAACAATCGGTTGGACAGTTGCTTCGCTAGGTTTTGCGTATTACGTAAATAATTTCGGCAACTATTCAGCAACATATGGCAGTATCGGTGTAATTATTATTTTAATGTTATGGTTTTATTTGACCGGCATTATTTTGATGATTGGCGGGGAGCTTAACGCTACACTGGCGATTCGGAAAAAGAAAAAAGAATTAGGCGAAATCAATTAAAAAAACGCTAAAACAGCAAAAAGCCTGTTTTAGCGTTTTAATTTTTCATGAATAAGTTGCATGACATAATCTGCGTCATTTGGTTGATTAATATCTATTTCGTCGATATTAATAACAAGGGTTTCACTCTTATCATAAGACTCAAACCAGCTGTCATAACGACTATGCAGATGCTTGTAATAGTCAAGTAAACCTGGATTATCAAAGGTTTGTTCATAAGGACGACCACGGAGAGCAATTCGGCTCAATACAGTGTCTAAACTTCCTCGCAAATAAATCAACAAATCAGGCGCTTTTTTCGGCATATAAGCAAGTTCTTCCATCATATTGTCGAGTAAATCAAGGTATGTATCCATCTCAGGCTCCGAAATGTTACCTTCTTCAAAATTAATTTGCGTAAAAAGCGCGTCCTCGTATATGCTCCGATCAAGCACATTATTTTGATCCGTTAACGCAGCTTTAATACTACGAAAGCGGGTATTTAAAAAATATATTTGTAAGGCAAAAGCCCATCTTTTTGGGTCTTCATAAAACATTTCAAGGATGCGGTTATCCTTAATGCTTTCATAAAATGCCTTAGTTCCGAGTTCATTTGCGATTAGCTCTGTATAGCTACTTTTCCCAGCACCAATCATTCCTGCTAAAACAATCACTTTATTTCCTACTCCTTCCATAACATGAGTAGCCTCCTTTTTTGGTCGACTATCTGTTCATTATACTACTAATTTGCTTAATAAGGAGATTTTTTGTACGATAAAAGAGAAGAAATGAGGGATAACCATGACAAAACCATTAAAGCTAGTTTATACCGAAAATGGGTTTGACACAGGAAGTTTTTTAATCGATGACAAACTGACCGAATATTCACCAGCGGATTTGATGTTAATGTCTATTGCCAGTTGTAGCGCCATTGTTTTTCGGAACATTTTAAAGAAAAAACGAGTAAACTTTACCGACTTATGGGTAGACGCCACAATGGAACGCATCCCAGAAGAAGAAAATCGTATAAGCGCGATACATCTTCATTTTAAAATAACCGGTGCTGCCTTGGATCCAAAAGCACTTGAAAAAGCATTAAAATTAACACCGAAATACTGTTCGATGGTTCGTTCTGTCGAAAAAAGCATCCTTGTCGATGAAAGTCTTGAAATCATGCCATAAACTACTGACAAGCTGCTGTTTTTTTGTTAGTATTAATGAAGACTTGGAATGATGGAGGAAAATAATGAATCAAAATCCAGTAGAAGAAGGACAAAAATTCCCGCTAACTATTCGACGCATGGGAATCAACGGGGAAGGGATCGGCTACTTTAAAAAAGCAGTTGTATTTGTACCTGGCGCAATTACCGGTGAAGAAGTAGTTGTCGAAGCGGTCAAAGTTCGCGATCGTTTCACCGAAGCAAAATTAAATAAAATTCGTAAAAAATCTCCAAACCGAGTTACCGCACCTTGCCCAGTTTACGAGGCGTGTGGTGGTTGCCAGTTGCAACATGTGGCCTATAGCGCCCAACTTGAACTAAAAAGAGATATTGTTATTCAATCAATCGAAAAACATACAAAAATCGATCCAACCAAATTAAAAATCCGCCCAACAATCGGAATGGAAGACCCATGGCGTTACCGTAATAAAAGCCAATTCCAAACAAGAATGGTAGGCAGTGGTCAAGTCGAAACAGGCCTTTTCGGTGCCAATTCTCACCAACTTGTTCCAATTGAAGATTGTATCGTCCAACAACCCGTTACCATCAAAGTAACGAATTTTGTTCGCGACTTACTAGAAAAATACGGCGTGCCAATTTATGATGAAAAAGCTGGCAGTGGTATCGTCCGAACTATCGTCGTTCGTACTGGCGTGAAAACCGGCGAAACACAGCTCGTCTTCATTACAAATAGTAAAAAGTTACCTAAAAAACGCGAAATGCTTGCAGAAATCGAAGCAGCTCTTCCGGAAGTCACTTCGATTATGCAAAACGTGAATCAAGCAAAATCCTCACTTATTTTCGGTGACGAAACGTTCCTTTTAGCAGGGAAAGAAAGCATTGAAGAGAAATTAATGGAACTAGAATTCGATCTATCTGCTCGTGCCTTTTTCCAATTAAACCCGTTCCAAACAGAGCGACTTTATCAAGAAGTCGAAAAAGCACTCGTACTAACAGGCAGTGAAACACTAGTAGATGCTTATTGCGGTGTTGGAACAATCGGCCAAGCTTTTGCCGGAAAAGTAAAAGAAGTTCGTGGTATGGATATTATTCCAGAATCCATTGAAGACGCTAAACGAAACGCCGAGAAGAATGGCATCGAAAATGTTTATTATGAAGTTGGGAAAGCAGAAGACGTATTACCAAAATGGGTAAATGAAGGTTTCCGCCCAGACGCAGTCATCGTTGACCCACCAAGAAGCGGCTGTGACCAAGGCCTAATAAAATCATTACTAGATGTGGAAGCAAAACAACTTGTTTATGTATCCTGTAATCCATCCACATTAGCACGTGACTTAGCTTTACTCGCGAAGAAATATCGCATTCGCTATATGCAACCCGTCGATATGTTCCCGCAAACAGCTCACGTGGAAACTGTAGTACTCTTGCAGTTAAAAGATAAATAAAGGACTGGTGGTACATGATTTCAGGATTAAGCCATATCACTTTAATTGTGAAAGATTTGAATAAAACAACTGCTTTCTTACAGAATATTTTTAATGCAGAAGAAATCTATTCTAGTGGCGACAAAACATTTTCGCTTTCCAAAGAAAAATTTTTTCTAATAGCTGGTTTGTGGATTTGCATTATGGAAGGAGATTCTTTACAAGAGCGAACTTACAATCATATTGCTTTCCAAATTCAATCCGAGGAAGTGGATGAATATACTGAGCGGATTAAAGCTCTCGGTGTGGAAATGAAACCAGAACGTCCCAGAGTCCAAGGTGAAGGACGTTCCATTTATTTTTATGATTTTGATAATCATCTGTTTGAATTACACGCTGGTACATTAGAAGAACGCTTAAAAAGGTATCACGAATAGAAATAACACCTAATAGGAGGAAACAAACATGAAAAAACTATTTGATGAAACGAATGAATTTGAAGCAAAGTACTACCGAAATATTTGGTACGGCTACATCGACAATGAATTCGCGCCAGAATTAAGTGATGAAATAAAACAACTCATTCAAAGCGACCTTACAGAAAAAACAGCAAATCCAATCGAAGCAACTCACTGGGTTTTTTATAGCGAAACCCAAGCAGGGGACGCAATTGGTGATAAAGTCCGCTCTTCCATTATGGTTCGCCACCGGGATAATAAGTTTGTCGTCCATTACAACGTGAGCGATTTCCAATTTGTTACTGTATTTGATGTGGCAACCGCCTTTAAAGACCAATTAGAACAAGCATTGAATGCGTAAATAAAAAATCCCGTCTATTTTTATAGACGGGATTTTCGTTCATCCAAGTTCTTTCCAGTGCCAATTACCAATATGTAAACCTTGGTTCATTTCACTAGATGTAAAACTATCGGCTCTAGCTTCTGTTTTTGCTCGTGTTAATGAAGTCGCACTTCCAAAACTATTTGCGGTTTCATAATGGTATTCTTGGTTGTTCAAACGGATAATAATGGCACGACCAGAAGGATGTTTTCCAATAAGTTTCAAGGTTTCTTCGCTCCTTTTTTCAGTCGGTTAAATCATTTTTGTGAAAGCACCGGCATTTTGATCCAAGGCAGTAGAGGCAGATTCAATTTGGCTAAAGTCTTCTAAAGATAAAATAAGCACTTCTTGGCTTTCCTCGACTTTTGCTTCGACACGTTCCGTACCACTTGAGATAGTATTAATTTCTTGCGTGATACCGTTGACACTTTTTTCCACTTCTTTAATTGCTTCTTCTACACGACTCGAAAGTTTACGAACTTCTTCCGCTACAACACTAAATCCACGTCCGGCGTCACCAGCACGTGCTGCCTCAATCGCTGCATTTAAGGCAAGTAAATTAGTCTGAGAAGCAATACCGTTAATTGTATTAATAATGCCGTGAATATTTTGGGCTTCTGTTTGCAAATCGTGAAGTGTATCGGTATTTTCATTGGATTCTTTCGTGATTGATTTCACGAGTTCAAGGAGAGCTTCACTGCGCGTTTTTCCAACACTGGAATGTTCTTTTAAATTTGTAGCCATGCTTTTTAAACCAGATGCAAAGTCATGAACCGTTTCTTCTCTTCTCGTAATATCTGTAGCGATTTTGGCTACTCCAACGACCGTATCTTCACGTATAATCGGGATATAAGTCGCTTCAAACCAAACACGTTCACCGCGTGCATTTTTTCGTTCAATTTTATTTTGAAATTTTTGCCCAGCAAGCAAATTTGTCCACATTGCTTTATAGCTTGCACTTTGGACAAGATCAGGAAAGCATAAGTCCGGGTGGGATAAAGTCAACATTTCTTCTTCTGAGTATCCCATTGCCTCCGCGAAAAGGGCATTAGCATAAGTTACTTTTTTATTAGTATCAAAACGAATTATTGCCACGTTTTGAAGTAAACCATCGAGAAGGAGAGTTGCGTCTTCTGTTTCCGCATTAACATTCATTAAAAAAACCTCCATTTTTTAGAAAAATAATATAAAAACAACCAACATCAACATAATAACACACATGTATTCGTAATGGAAAGTTTATTTTTTAATAAAATGGATATATAGAAAAATTAAGCTTAGCAGTGATACTTGCAATCACATCAGAACAATCTTATAATTTAGAAAAATGCGGGAGGGATAAGGATGCGGATTACGGGGGAACGGATTTACTTAAGACCTTTTCAAATAACAGATGCCAATCAAAAACTAGCTTTTCATTTAGCGAATAAAGCTTTTTTTGAAGGTTATTCTATGGAGCGAGACGATCGTTTTTATACGATAGAAGAACAGCAATCGCTTATTTCACGATTAGAAGATTTCGCTGCGAGTGATGTGGAGTACTATTATGGGATTTTCCTCCATGATACGGATGAACTTATTGGTACGATTAATTTATTTAGTATTTTGCGGGAATCTTTACAATCTGCGTTTATTGGTTATTTTCTGGATAAAGAGCATAATGGAAATGGTTATGCAACCGAGGCAGTGGAGTTGATAGTAGATTTTGGTTTTGACATTCTTGGCCTGCACCGAATTGAGGCAGGAGTAATGCCGAAAAATGAACGTTCCAAACAAGTCCTTTTAAAAGCTGGCTTCCATTTAGAAGGGCTCGCAGTACAAAATGTCCGCATAAATGGAAATTGGGAAGATCATCAAGTCCTAGCAATTATTAATCCTGGAGACTAAAAAAAGCCAAGTGTCGCAGTCCGCGCACTTGGCTTTTTCTATTTTTAACGTCCGTCCCCATATTCCCAGTTACGGATGGCATCATCTTCATCAAATGAAATAAGTACATCAGCAACACCGCGTAATTTTCCGATACTTTCTTCCAAACGGTCTTTAATATCGTCCACTTCAGCGAGGGTGAGCATGGGATCTAATTCCACTTCCACATCGACATGGAAAACATCGCCTTCTTTAAGAACGGTTAGAACTTGAATATCGCGCACATCAGGATCACTCATTACGAGCTGACCGACAGTTAAATGCATACTTTGATCTGATTCGCCAATAACTCCAGCCGCATTGTCCAAAAAGACTTTACCAACGACGATAAACATCATTACACCAATTAACATGGATGCAATACCTTCTGCTTGATGGAAAGGGGTAAAGTGAGAAATAATAACCGCAATCATCGCAAGAAGTCCACCACCAGTTGCAACGGAATCTTCCAAGAATACGAGTTTGGTTGCAGCTTTTGCTTTACCTAGATTTAGGATACTGTCTTTAAATAAGCGAAGTCCTTTTGATTCTAAGCCAACATCGTGCGCAATCTCATGCATTGCTTTTACTAAAACAGAAAATTCTAGCACGGTACAAAGTAGGAGCACAGTAAGGTTTATAAGGAAACCAGTGGAACTTGTTGGATGGATAATATGCGCAAAACCTTCACGAATCGTCTCAAAAGCCATTATCCCAACAACAATGACAGCGCCAAGTAGCACTAAGTTAACCATTCGCCCGAAACCATGTGGAAAGCGTTTTGTTGGCCGTTTTTTACTTAAAGCAGAGCCGATGAAAACAAAAAATTGATTTGCTGCATCTCCAAGACTATGTAACGTTTCCGCGAACATGGCGATATTTCCTGTAAAAAAATAAGTAATACCTTTAATAATAGAAACAACGGTGTTAACAAGAGCCGCTGTTAAGGCGGATTTGTTACCTTCTTTTAATAACCCTAATAATTCTTTCATCCTAGTCTCCTCCACAAATATCATTAAGAAATTGTAGCACTTTTTTTACCAAAAAGAAAATAAGAACCCCAAAGCCTTACAGAAGCTTGCAAAAATGTAAGCACAAACAAGCTTTCTTTTCATTTTTATATCTGCTAAACTGATACTAGGAGCTTATTCAGAGAGTCTGAGAGCTGATTTTGAAACGGAAGGCGTTGGAATACGAGAATGCAAGTCCAAAAATGCCGTTTTTTTGTGTTGTTATTGCCAGCGTTATATCTCTTGTACGGGATTTCGCTTGCACTACAATTTGGGAATAACGCAGATTTAATCAATACCATTGCAAATAGTTGCTTACTTTTTTTAGCAACCATCATACTAACCAACATGGCGAGACTAAAGAATTGGATAGACTTTATATGGTTTTGCGTTTTTATTCTATATATAATTATCTTATTACACCTTGTGGCTTACATAGCTGTTGGGGATTTCGTAAACAGTACTTATACTGGGAATTTCCATATTCAAAAAGAAATGATTAACTTAATACCTTTTACCACCATAGAAAATACATTTCAGCAAACATTACCAACGATGCCTACTATTATTCAAATTTTAGGGAATGTTTTATTGTTATGTCCACTGTCTTTCTTCATGCTTTACTTTAAAATAACAAGCACTGCGGGAAAAACATTATTAGTCATATTCTTAACATCTTGCGGCATCGAACTACTTCAATTTGCGCAAACAACGATGATTACAGGATTTGAAAGTATATCGCTACCACCAAAGCGTTCTACAGATATAGATGATATCATTTTAAATACGTTAAGTGGATTAATAGGCATTCTACTAGCTTATGCTGTACCATCTGTTAGAAAACGAATCAATAAAAGAAGATGAATGGAAATCGTTAAGGAGACTCTGTTATGAAAGAAAAATTAATGCAAGCCTATGCCTGGTTTCAAAAAAATAGTACCGTCGTAAAAATCGTTTTTATTACTTTTGTGATGGCATTTGTTATTTTTGAAATTATTAATATTGCGACGGGAATTGACTATCCATCGCTAAAAGAAAATTTAACTTCTCAAAGTCCAGAACAAATATTTATTATGTTTATTGTTGGCTTAATTGCTGTCACTCCAATGCTATTGTATGATTATGTCATCGTTAAGTTGTTGCCTGGAAAGTTTTCCCCAAGTCATGTGATTGCCTCTGGTTGGATTACGAATACATTTACTAATATTGGTGGTTTTGGTGGCGTATTAGGTGCCAGTTTAAGAGCAAGTTTTTACGGAAAAAATGCATCTCATAAAGAAATATTACTCGCTATTTCTAAGATTGCTTTATTTTTAGTATCTGGTTTATCGATTTACTGTTTAGTATCATTAGCCACTTTACTCATTCCAGGATTTGCAAATCATTTTGTTAATTACTGGCCATGGCTTCTTGCGGGTGGTCTTTACTTCCCAATCTTATTTACAATAACGAAATGGAAAAGTAAGTCACTTTTTGTTGATTTACCTATCAAAAGAGAATTAACGTTAATTATCGCCTCTCTTTTGGAGTGGGGCTTCGCTTTTGGATGTTTCGCGATTATTGGTACATTGATGGGAGAACCAGTCGATATCTTCAAAGTGTTCCCATTATTTGTTATCGCTTCGGTAATTGGGATTGCTTCGATGGTACCTGGTGGAGTAGGGACATTTGACGTCGTGATGATTCTGGGACTTAGCCAATTAGGCGTTTCTCAAGAATTAGCGCTCGCTTGGATGCTATTTTACCGAATTTTCTACTATATTATTCCCTTTGTAGTGGGATTACTTTTCTTCGTCCAAAAAGCTGGTAAAAAAGTAAATGACTTTCTTGAAGGGTTACCGCTATTATTTTTACAAAAAGTGGCTCATCGCTTCTTAGTTATTTTTGTTTACGGTTCCGGATTATTGTTGATTTTATCTTCCGCCGTTCCAAACGCCATTTACCATGTGCCTTTCTTATACAAAATTATGCCGTTTAATTTCTTATTCACTTCCCAAATTACCATCGTTGCATTTGGCTTTTTACTACTGGGACTTGCGAGAGGAATTGAATGTAAAACAAAGAAAGCGTATATTATTACAGTAATTGTTCTAGGTTGCGCGATTTTCAACACACTTGCTCGCGTATTTTCGATGAAGCAGGCGATCTTTTTAGGAATTGTGCTATTATGTTTATTCTTAGCTCGAAACGAATTTTACCGAGAAAAACTAGTTTATACATGGAGTAAAGTAATTATTGATAGCATTATTTTCATCGTATGTCTAGCAGGTTACATTGTTATTGGTATTTACAACTCACCAAATATCAAACATTCCAAAGAAATTCCTGACTATTTACGCATTGCCTCAGAACATTTATGGTTAGTTGGTTTTGTTGGCGTATTTATTGCTGTTGTTAGTTTAGTCATTATTTATATTTATTTATCCACAACAAAAGAAAAATTAGGTTCTCCATTTGAAGCTGTCAAAGTACGTGAACATTTAGCGAAATGGGGCGGAAATGAAGTCAGTCATACGATGTTCTTACGAGATAAACTACTTTTTTGGGCGGCTAATGGAGAAGTACTTTTCTCTTACCGAATCATTGCGGACAAAATGGTCATCATGGGCGAACCAACTGGGAATATGGACAAAATGGAAGCAGCGATTGAAGAGGTTATGATGAACGCTGACAGATTTGGCTATCGACCTGTTTTCTATGAAGTTCGAGGCACGATGATTCCATATTTACATGATCACGGATTTGACTTTATCAAGCTTGGAGAGGAAGGTTTTGTAGACGTTCAAAACTTTACAATGAGTGGTAAAAAGAAAAAAGGTGAGCGTGCTCTCATGAATAAATTAGAACGAGAAGGTTATACTTTTGAAATAATAGAACCACCATTCAATCACGAGACTTGGACAACTTTACGAGCAGTTTCTGATGAGTGGCTAGATGGAAGAGAAGAAAAAGGTTTCTCATTAGGATTCTTCGATACGTATTATCTCGAACAAGCTCCGATTGCTATCGCTAAAAACGGAGAAGGTACTGTCGTTGGATTTGCTTCGATGATGCCGTCATATACAGAAGAGATGACTTCGATTGACCTAATGCGTTACTCTAAAGAAGCACCATCAGGTATTATGGATTTCCTTTTCATTAATCTATTCGAAAAAGCTAAAGAAGACGGCTTCCAAACATTTAATGCCGGTATGGCGCCGCTTGCCAATGTTGGAGAAAGTAAATATGCTTTCCTAGGTGAACGATTAGCCGGACTGGTATACCGCTATAGTCAAGGTTTTTACGGCTTCAAAGGATTGCGTAATTTTAAATCCAAATATGTTACAGAATGGGAACAAAAATTTGTTGCCTTTAGAAAAAGAAGTTCTATTGCTTTCACCATGTTACAATTAATGATTCTTGTTGGTAAAAAAAGACCACTTGCAAATAGTCAAGTAGTCCTTGATTTCCCGCTTGAAGAAGAAACAAAAAAACCAGATTCTGAGTAAAATCAGAATCTGGTTTTTTATCAATCTAACAAGTCATCTAAAGCTTCTTGTAACGTTTCAAAGCGAAATTCAAAATGGTTACTCATCAGTTTTTCCGGATAAGCACGTTGACTGTCCAAAATAGTCATGGCACGTTCACCTAGAATGAATTTAATAATTTTTTTAGGCACAGGAGTTTTATACGGTTTATGCATTTTTTTTCCAAGGCGTTCAGCAAATTTCTTTTCTTGAACAGGATGAGGGGCTGTAAAATTAACAACACCGTTTATTTGTTCGTGGTCAAAAATAAATAAGATTGCCGCCACAACATCATCCACATGAATCCAAGAATACCATTGTCTGCCGTTACCAAAGCGTCCCCCTGTATAAGTTTGGAATAATTTTTCGAAAACAGGGAACGAGCCAGCATCAGTCCCAAGTACAAGACCAAAGCGAGCATAAACAACACGAATACCCAAATCACTTGCCGCACTCGCTGTTTTTTCCCATTCATAGACTGTTTTTCCTAAGAAGTTATCTGCGTAATTATTTTCTTCTGTATCGAGATAAATCGTTGACTTGGAGGAAGTGTAGGCTCCAATTGCACTTGCATTAATCCACAATTTTGGTTTTGATTTCATTTTTTTCACAATCGATAAGAGTGCTGAAGTAGCTTCGATGCGGCTATTTACAATCACTTTCTTTCTATCGTAAGTCCATTTTTCATCCATCAAACCAGCACCAGCAAAATTAATACAAACATCCACTGGTAAATCTTCTAAATTCGGCAATTTATCTTCATTTAACCATTCAATATAGTGTACATTTGCGCGGTTTTTTAGCTTTTGTCTTGTTAAAATATAAAGCTCGTGATCAGATTTTTCTAATTCATGCACTAAATGATCACCAATAAAACCTGTTGCGCCTGTAAGTAAGATATGCAATTTTATCACCTCTTCATTGTCCTAACTAGTTTATTCCCTTTTTAGTAGTATTAAAACCATTTTTTGCGGTATGATAGATAGGAGAAGGAGGCGGATTATGAAAATCACGTCCATAAGTGTCCAGCAGAAAAACAAAGAACGCTACAACATTTTTATTGATGAAAAATACAACTTTAGCGTAGACGAAGAGGTTTTAGCCCGCTACCAGCTGATGAAAGGTAAAGTTCTAACCGAGGCCGAAATAGAAGAAATTAAGCAAGCTGATATGGTTCGAAAAGGGCTAAATAAAGCCATCAACTTCTTATCCCACCGTGTTCGCTCGGAAAAAGAAATTCGCGATTATTTAAGAAAGCAAGAAATGGAAGCTTTTGCAATTGACGAGATTTTAAAAAAATTAGCCGACATGGATTATATTAATGATCTCGAATTTGCGGAACTGTATACGAAAACGCAAATCAAAACAACCCTAAAAGGTCCGCGGACCATTGAACGCGAACTAGTCGAAAAAGGACTAACTAGAGAAATAATTACTCAAGTTATCGAAGAATATTCGGATGAAGCTCAGCTAGAAAATGCCACCAAACAAGCAATAAAAATTATGAAGCGAAATAACAAAAGCGCCAAAAAAATGCTTCAACAAAAAATTATCACGGATTTAATCCAAAAAGGCTATACGAGCGAACTAGCCAAAGTAGCCGCTACTGAAGCAACGAGTGAATTGGATGTGGCGGACGAAGCAGAAATTTTACAAAAGCAAATCGAAAAAACAATGCGTAAAAATAAACGCTACAAACCAAGCATTGCCAAACAAAAAACAATCACATCGCTAATGCAGAAAGGTTTTTCTTATGATACAATTCAATCATACCTAACTGAAAATGAAATCAGTTTCGAGGAGGAAGAGTGAATTGTATACGTATTTAGATGAACTAACAGCGGAATTAATGACTAAAAATCCGCATTTAGATAAAGAGCAAGCCTTGTGGTGGATTGAAATGCTTTGGTCAGATTTTGAAAGTTCATATGCTAAAGCAGGTTACCCGTATCGTGGTCCAGAGTACGCGGCAGATTATGTCCGTCAGCAAATCAAGCGCCACGGCAGTTTTTTACACCAAGTAGAACGAAAAGACCCAAACAAATAGGAGTGAACGAATTGAAAGTAAGAGGATTTGAAGTAGTAAATGAAGCAAGCAGAAAATTTCCGGAACAAACAATATCTTTACCAATACGCGGGGACAAAGGTTCGGCCGGCTATGATTTCTTCTCTAATGAAACAGTAACCATCTTACCAGGAGAAAAACACATTTTTTGGACAGATATTAAAAGTTATATGCAGGAAGAGGAGGTTTTGAATATCTATGTCCGTTCTTCCATTGGTATAAAGAAAGGTTTACTTCTGTGTAACGGTACAGGAATTATTGATTCTTCTTATTATAGTAATCCAGGTAATGATGGCAATATTGGGATTGCCATTAAAAACTTCTCCAATGAAGCAGTAGCTATTGAAGCGGGGGAACGTGTTGCTCAAGGCGTATTTCAAAAATACTTAGTTGCAGATACAGATATTATCGCAAACGAATCCCGTGTTGGTGGGGTAGGAAGTACAGGCAGATAAAAAAAGACCCGGGATTCCGGGTCTTTTTTTAAATACTAACAGGTGCTAGTTTTTTGTATAATTTTTCTGTGGAGAAAATCCAACCAGTGTAAGATGAAACAATTTTTAAATCATCATCTAATTTCACCACTGCTACAAATGGATAATGTCCATTGCTACGATAACGTAAATCGGTAAATGTTACATAAGTCCCATCTAGCTTTTCCTCAATGCGCCAGTTGTAAACTTTGGAGAATGAGATAAAAGCAGCTAGATTTTTATCTTTTTTCGCAGAACGGATGATTTCATTATCCGGAACAGGTAATCGGTCAAATTTTTCGTAGATAGAGATGTTGCGTTTGAAAGCTCGACCTACATAGTAATGATCTTTGGTTGTTACCGCCACACGCCACTGGAAGAAGTGGATGGTGGAAGCAATAATGATTTCTTCTGAATCTGGAATTAAGTTTTGAACCGCATGTTTAATCATTCGTTGTGTAACAAATCTCGCCACATAATAAAGTGCCAAAATGACGTAGAGTGTTACAAATGTAGCTAATACAGGAGAACCTAACAACCAAGCCGCAATAGCCACAACATGAGAACCGAAAATGAACCAATCAAAGGTATTGATAAATCCAAATGCGACCCATGTTTCTTTAAACGGTCTGACTGCTTGTGTCCCGTAAGCATTAAAAATATCTACAAAAATGTGTAATCCCACCGCGATAAACGTCCATAACAGTAAATGAATAAATGTTGCTGCTGGGAAAAGTAAATACAAAACAGATGAAATAAGTAATGGCCAAATTGCAAGCATCGGCAAGGAATGTGTTATTCCTCGGTGATTTCTAATATAATCAGCGTTGTTTTTTAATTTTAGTACAGTGTCAATATCTGGAATTTGTGAACCAATAATTGTTGCTGTCATAATACCAATGGCAGCTTGAGAACTTCCGGCAACTACCGGGTCTACGGTTGCTAACGCTCCGAGTGCAATTCCCATTACTACATGTGTGCCAGTATCCAATGACTTTGCCTCCTCTAAAATCGGTCTTAAAAAATACAAGTGGTGCTGCCTGTAAGAGCACAACACTATTCAATCAAGCCAGCATTCGGTATAATAGAAATCGGCTTAAGAATGGGTATACTATTTTATTCCCTGTCTACATTATACTACACATCCGGAGCAACACACATTAGAAATCTATTAGAATTACGAGGGGAAAATGAGAAAAATGAAGAGACTAACTTGGGATGAAACAAAGATAACTGCTTTTCAAGAAGCACTCGTTTCCTGGTATGAAGCGAATAAGCGCGTCTTACCGTGGCGCGAAAATACCGATCCTTACAGAATTTGGGTCTCAGAAATCATGCTTCAACAAACAAAAGTCGACACAGTAATTCCTTATTTTAATCGCTTTATGACTCAATTTCCGACGATGGAAGATTTTGTCCAAGCGGATGAAGCGGATATTTTAAAAGCGTGGGAAGGCTTAGGCTATTATTCTCGTGTCAGAAACCTCCAAACAGCCATGAAGCAAGTGATGGCCGATTTTTCTGGAGAAGTTCCTACCGACTTAACCACTATTTTATCGCTTAAAGGTGTGGGACCGTATACAGCCGGAGCTATCTTGAGTATTGCCTACAACCAAGCTGAACCAGCAGTGGATGGCAATGTTATGCGTGTCATCGCCCGCGTTTTAGAAATTAGTGAAGACATCATGAAAGTGTCCACCCGGAAAATTTTTGAAGAAGTGTTATATCAACTAATTGACAAAGAAAATCCAGCCGCTTTCAACCAAGGTTTAATGGAAATTGGTGCGCTTGTTTGTACACCAACAAAACCAATGTGTATGCTTTGTCCGCTCCAACCGTTTTGCGAAGCGCATAAAAATGGCGTTGAAACGAATTATCCAGTAAAAATAAAAAAAGTGAAAACGAAAACCAAAGAACTATTAAGCATCATTGTTATTTCAGAGGACGGAAAAATTGCCATAGAGAAACGACCAGAAAATGGTTTGCTTGCAAATATGTGGCAATTTCCTACTATTGAAATTTCGAAAAAAGAAAATGAGGAAGTAGCTAAACTACAATTTTTACATAATTATGGCTTAGACGTTTTACTAGAAGACGAACCAATTGCGCATATCAAACACGTTTTTTCTCATTTAGTATGGAAAATGGACATTCGTGTGGCAAAACTTCAGTCAGCAATTCCAAATGAAAATTGGTATTTTGCAACAGAAGAAGAAATGAAGCGACTTGCTTTTCCAGTACCATATCAAAAAATGTGGCAAGCGTGGAAAGATTTTAAGGGGGAATAACAAATGAACAGAGTGGCATTAGTAACAGGAAGTAGTAGAGGACTTGGAAGAGAAATAGCCATCGCACTTGCAAATGAAGGCTATGATATCGCTGTTAATTTTTCCAGAAATCGCAAAAAAGCAGAAGAAGTACAACAAGAAATTGAACAATTAGGAAGAAAATGCGTTATTTTTAAAGCAAATGTTGGTGACGTGGAAAAAATTAGAGACTTATTTAAAGCTGTAGATGAGGAATTCGGCCGATTAGATATTTTTATTAACAATGCAGCAAGTGGTGTCCTTCGACCATTGATGGAGTTAGAGGAATCACATTGGGATTGGACAATGAATATTAACGCAAAAGCGCTGTTGTTTGCAGGTCAAGAAGCAGCTAAATTAATGCAACGCCATCAAAGCGGGAAAATCATCAGCTTAAGCTCGATTGGCTCGATTCGTTATTTAGAAAATTACACAACAGTTGGCGTTTCAAAAGCGGCGATAGAATCACTTACTCGGTATTTAGCAGTTGAACTTGCACCTTTTGGCATTGCAGTTAATGCTGTTTCTGGCGGCTTAATTGAAACAGACGCACTAAATCACTTTCCCAATCGTGAAGAATTGTTAAAAGATGCTATAAGTAAAACACCAGCGGGTCGAATGATTGAGCCCAATGACTTAGTAAATGCCGTATTATTCCTTGCGAGCGAAAAAGCAGATATGATTCGCGGGCAAACTATTTTAGTAGATGGCGGCAGAACACTTTTAGTATAGTAAAACAAAATAGGTAAAAATTAGCTATTTTATGTAAAAAAAGTTCTTTTTTGAGGAAAATATTCCGTTTCAGCACGATATTGTTTTTTTGCAGTCTTGCCTTATGTTATAATAATAATGATTTTGATAGTACATGAGGAAAGTAGGATAAAGGATGTACTTACCCAAAGAGAAAGAAATAATACAAATCAAGAGCTACAAACATAACGGAAAACTTCATCGTACTTGGAAAAAGACAGTGGTGCTTAAATCTACGGAGAATATTATTATCGGCGGAAACGACCACACATTAGTTGTGGAAGCAGACGGACGTAAATGGGTAACGCGCGAACCATCTATCTGCTATTTTCATAGTGATTACTGGTTTAATGTAATTTCCATGATTAGAGAAGACGGCATTTATCATTACTGCAATCTAGGGACACCATTTGCAGTAGATGAACAAGCGCTTAAGTACATTGACTATGACCTCGATATTAAGGTTTTCCCAGATGGAAGGTTTCATTTGCTTGATGAGGGCGAATACGAACAACACCGTCGCCAAATGAAGTACCCAGACTCAATTGACCGGATACTTCGACATAATGTGGATGTGTTAAGCCACTGGATTTTGGACAAAAAAGGTCCGTTTTCCCCTGACTACATTGACATTTGGTATGAAAAGTACAAAGAATACCGTTAAAAAAACGAGCTTTGGAGTCTATCTCCAAGCTCGTTTTTTGTTTATTCTTCATTGACATTAATATCAATTTGGTTTTCTTTCGTGTGTCTGAGTTTAAAACTATGAATTAATTTTTCTAAATAGTCGATTGTCTCTTGGTAAGCAAAAACAGAGGCAATAATACGCATTAAATGGTATTTATCCATCATATCCTCATACTCATCTTTTTCTGTTTCCCTCATCTCACGCAAGAAAAGCTGCATCAAATCTTGGGGATCCTGTGCTAAATGCGACTCTACATATTCAAGATCAATCGAAACTTTATCGATGTATGTCAGTAAAAGTTGTTCATGTTTATCCGTTAAGTAATCGATATGTTGTCTGATTAACTCTTGCTTATCTGGAGGCAGTTGCAAATAATCATTTTCATAGCGATGTTGGATTTTTAAAAGCTCAAAACCTTTTTGAGAACAAAGCAACATTTGCCTATATACAGCAATTTTCCGCCCTTTTGAAATGGCATTTTTCTTTAAAAAAGTACGCTCTTCTCTGTATAAACCATATAAGTTACGCGTTTGATTTAACTGTTTTTGCATCCACTCCATATCTTTTTTTAGAAGAGGGAAGTCCGCAGCATGACGCAAGTTTAATTTAATCCAACGAACGATTTCACTATTCGTATTATAAATTAACTGAAACAATGAAACTTCATATTTCGGTGGTAAAAAGAATAGATTGACAATAAATGCCGCAAGTAAACCTAACATAATTGTCCCAAAACGAATAAGTGCGATTTCTAAAAAGTCATTACCAGGAGAATCCATTACAATAATGAGTGTCACGACTGCAAGGCCAATCGTATTCTCCAAGCGGAATTGCATTAATAAAGCAACACAGATAATCGAAGCGACACCAATTAAAATAAAATCATTACCAATATAAAGTCCAAAAATAATTGCAATGATGGCTCCAATTACGTTCCCTTGCGCCCGTTCTAAAATAGTTCGATAGGACCTATAAATAGAAGGTTGGATAGCAAAAACGGCGGAAATGCCTGCCAGAGATGGAGAAGGTGAATTGCAAAGTTGAGCGATAAAAAGCGCCAATGTGATTGCAATACCAGTTTTCAAAATTCTAGCTCCGAATTTCATGGAAGGTTATTCCTTTCTATAGACTATTTGAGCGGGATTTTTAAGTTTTCCCGCTCATTCTTCTTCTATTATAACGTTTCTCACCAGTTTATAAAGTAATATTACCTAGTTATCTTGAACCATTTTTCCAAAAACAGTATCAACTGCTTGGATTGTTTCTAAAATATCAGCTTCCGAGTGTGCGGAAGTGATGAACCATGCTTCATATTTAGAAGGCGCCAAATTAATGCCTTCCTCTAGCATTCCTTTAAAGAAACGACCGAATAACTCGCCATTTGTAGCGCCAGCCTCAGCATAATTAGTCACAGGATCTTCCGTAAAGTAAACAGTTAGAGCACCGACAATTTGGTTAACCGTAACAGCAATGCCGTGTTTTAGCGCGGCTTTTTCAATGCCATCTTTCAGCATCGAGCCATATTTTTCAAAGCGCTCATACAGTCCTTCTTCTTGTAAAACTTCGAGACAAGCAATTCCTGAAAGAATAGATGCCGGATTCCCCGCATGCGTCCCAGCCTGATAAGCCGGTCCGAGTGGTGCTACTTTTTCCATGATATCAATCCGACCACCGTAAGCACCAATCGGAAGCCCGCCACCAATAATTTTACCCATAGCAGTCAAATCTGGAATAACACCTAAATAGTTCTGCGCGCCGCCGTACATAAAACGGAAAGCCGTAATAACTTCATCATAAATTACTAAAGAATCATTGGCATGTGCGAGTTCATTAACAGCTTCTAAAAAACCATCTTCTGGCGCAACCATTCCAAAATTCCCAACAATAGGTTCTACTAAAACAGCAGCAACTTGATCGCTCCAAACAGCTAATGCCTCTTTAAACGATGCAAGGTCATTAAAAGGTACAGTAATAACTTCTTCTGCGGTTGATTTCGTTACCCCAGCGGAGTCTGGAATGCCAAGCGTAGAAGGTCCAGAACCAGCTTCCACGAGTACTAAATCAAAGTGGCCGTGGTAACACCCAGCGAATTTAATGATTTTATCTCTGCCTGTATAAGCGCGAGCGACACGAATCGTTGTCATAACAGCTTCCGTCCCGGAATTTGTAAAACGGACCTTCTCAAGTGAAGGAATGGCCTCTTTTAACATTTTCGCAAAAGTGATTTCGTGTTTAGTAGGTGTTCCGTACAAAACACCATTTTGCGCAGCTTTTGTAATTGCTTCTGTAATATGAGGATGTGCATGTCCAGTAATGATTGGTCCAAACGCAGCTAAGTAGTCAATATACTTATTCCCATCCACATCATAAAAATAAGCGCCGCTAGCCCGTTCCATTGTTACAGGAATTCCGCCGCCAACCCCTTTATTTGACCTAGATGGGCTATTAACCCCGCCAACTATATGTAAAAGTGCTTCATCATGCAATTTTTTTGACATTGAATGATCCATTTCGTCATCTCCTCAAAATTTTAATACCTCTTATATTCTATGCGAAAAAATAAGATGCCGCAATCGAAAAAACAATTTAATTGCCGTTAAATGAAAAAAAGCATAAAATTAGTATATAGCTAAAGAGAGGAAGTGTGGCGCAAAATGAACATTTTATTTACATTAGATGTCCCAGAACATTTACAGACTTTGCAAGCAGAGAAATTTCCAGAGGATACTTTTTATTATGAGAGCAATGATCATTTTGCCAATTTAGCGGAGATAGATATCATCGTCACATACGGATCTAACATTACTGAAGCCAAAATTAAACAAGCAAGCAATTTAAAATTTATCATGGTTTTTTCTGCGGGAGTAGATAGTTTGCCGAGGGAAATAATTCAAGAAAAAAAAATTAAAGTTGCTAATGTACGCGGAATCCACGCTGTGCCAATGGGAGAATACGCGCTATCTTTCATGTTATCACACGTAAAAAAAGCCACTTTCTTCTATCAAATGCAAAAAGAAAAAAATTGGGCAAGTGAAGAACCAATAACAGAGTTAGCTGGAAAAACTTTGGTAGTAGCTGGAACTGGAGCCATTGGAGCAAAAGTGGCCGAGTTCGCTCAAGCATTTGATATGGAAATTATAGGTGTTAATACAACTGGACATCCTGTGAAGCCCTTTAGTAAAACATATGCCATGTCCGATATCGAAAAAGTGGCTCCATTAGCAGATTTTTTTGTTAGTGTTTTACCTCATACAGACAAAACAACAGCTATTTATTCCTTATCATTTTTCCGGAAAATGAAAGATAATGCAGTTTTTATCAATATAGGAAGAGGTAGCGCAGTTGAATTAAAGGTTTTAGAACAAGCATCAAAAGAGCAATTAATAAACCATTTTTATTTAGATGTTGTACCTGAAGAGCCACTTTCCGAAGACAATTATTTATGGGAAGCAAGTAACGTTACTATCACACCTCATGTATCTGGACATTCGGATAAATATTTAGAACGTAGCTTTAAGATTTGGTTTGAAAATATCAAACATCTAAAAGAAAATACCAAATTACGGAATGAAATTGATTTGAATAAAGGTTATTAAGCTATAAATTCTGCCATTCTATTGACAGTTAAGCGTTATTTCCGGTATTATAAAGATAATAATTATTTTTGGAAGGGAGTGCATGGCGGTGTCTAATGCAACTCTAAAAGAGGCAGTAGATGTCTTAAAGAAAACAGGAGTAAGAATCACTCCTCAGCGTCATGCTATACTTGAATTCTTAATTAACTCACATACACACCCAACCGCGGATGATATTTATCGGGCTTTAGAAGGAAACTTCCCTAACATGAGCGTAGCAACTGTATATAATAATTTACGCGTTTTCCGGGATGCTGGTCTAATTAAAGAATTATCCTATGGCGATGCATCTAGTCGATTTGATTTTTCTACATCTAATCATTACCACGCAATTTGTAATGTGTGTGGAAAAATAGTTGATTTTCAATATCCAGGTTTAGATGAAGTAGAACATTTCGCAGCACATATGACCGGATATGAAATAGATAATCACAGACTGGAAGTATATGGTATATGTCCAGCCTGTAAAGAAAAACAATCAAATAATTAATCAAAACACTTAGCCTAGCTAGGTGTTTTTTTGTGTTTTTTGCAATTTTTTTCATTTTTATTTAATTTTATGCATAATTCGGTTGACATATATCTCAAAACTTGATATATTAGTTTTCGGCGCTACGATAGCAGCGATTTAAATGAATTTTATTCATAAAATAAATTCAAAAAGTTGTTGACAGATAGTTGCTGAAATGATATGATTTAAAAGTCGCAAAAAACAAACGAAAACATTCGCATAACAAGCATGAAAGCGACTAACTGACCTTTGAAAACTGAACAAAGAAGAAGACGAAAAGCAATGAGACGTAAAGTCTCACTGGTAATCGCAGGGCAGAAAACAGAAAGCTGTTTTCAACAAAACAAACTAGTAATTTAATTGCTAGCGAAGTCAATTTGACGCAAGGAATCTTATTCACGGTGTTGAATAAGTATTCAAATTCAATTTATATTTTAAAGAGAGTTTGATCCTGGCTCAGGACGAACGCTGGCGGCGTGCCTAATACATGCAAGTCGAACGAACGGAGGAAGAGCTTGCTCTTCCAAAGTTAGTGGCGGACGGGTGAGTAACACGTGGGCAACCTGCCTGTAAGTTGGGGACAACTCCGGGAAACCGGGGCTAATACCGAATGATAAAGTGTGGCGCATGCCACGCTTTTGAAAGATGGTTTCGGCTATCGCTTACAGATGGGCCCGCGGTGCATTAGCTAGTTGGTAGGGTAATGGCCTACCAAGGCAACGATGCATAGCCGACCTGAGAGGGTGATCGGCCACACTGGGACTGAGACACGGCCCAGACTCCTACGGGAGGCAGCAGTAGGGAATCTTCCGCAATGGACGAAAGTCTGACGGAGCAACGCCGCGTGTATGAAGAAGGTTTTCGGATCGTAAAGTACTGTTGTTAGAGAAGAACAAGGATAAGAGTAACTGCTTGTCCCTTGACGGTATCTAACCAGAAAGCCACGGCTAACTACGTGCCAGCAGCCGCGGTAATACGTAGGTGGCAAGCGTTGTCCGGATTTATTGGGCGTAAAGCGCGCGCAGGCGGTCTTTTAAGTCTGATGTGAAAGCCCCCGGCTTAACCGGGGAGGGTCATTGGAAACTGGAAGACTGGAGTGCAGAAGAGGAGAGTGGAATTCCACGTGTAGCGGTGAAATGCGTAGATATGTGGAGGAACACCAGTGGCGAAGGCGACTCTCTGGTCTGTAACTGACGCTGAGGCGCGAAAGCGTGGGGAGCAAACAGGATTAGATACCCTGGTAGTCCACGCCGTAAACGATGAGTGCTAAGTGTTAGGGGGTTTCCGCCCCTTAGTGCTGCAGCTAACGCATTAAGCACTCCGCCTGGGGAGTACGACCGCAAGGTTGAAACTCAAAGGAATTGACGGGGGCCCGCACAAGCGGTGGAGCATGTGGTTTAATTCGAAGCAACGCGAAGAACCTTACCAGGTCTTGACATCCTTTGACCACTCTGGAGACAGAGCTTTCCCTTCGGGGACAAAGTGACAGGTGGTGCATGGTTGTCGTCAGCTCGTGTCGTGAGATGTTGGGTTAAGTCCCGCAACGAGCGCAACCCTTGATTTTAGTTGCCAGCATTTAGTTGGGCACTCTAAAGTGACTGCCGGTGCAAGCCGGAGGAAGGTGGGGATGACGTCAAATCATCATGCCCCTTATGACCTGGGCTACACACGTGCTACAATGGATAGTACAAAGGGTCGCGAAGCCGCGAGGTGGAGCTAATCCCATAAAACTATTCTCAGTTCGGATTGTAGGCTGCAACTCGCCTACATGAAGCCGGAATCGCTAGTAATCGTGGATCAGCATGCCACGGTGAATACGTTCCCGGGCCTTGTACACACCGCCCGTCACACCACGAGAGTTTGTAACACCCGAAGTCGGTAGGGTAACCTTTATGGAGCCAGCCGCCGAAGGTGGGACAGATAATTGGGGTGAAGTCGTAACAAGGTAGCCGTATCGGAAGGTGCGGCTGGATCACCTCCTTTCTAAGGAAAAGGAAACCTGTGAGTTTTCGTTCTTCTCTATTTGTTCAGTTTTGAGAGGTTAGTACTTCTCAGTATGTTTGTTCTTTGAAAACTAGATAAGAAAGTTAGTAAAGTTAGCATAGATAATTTATTATTTATGACACAAGTAACCGAGAATCATCTGAAAGTGAATCTTTCATCTGATTGGAAGTATCATCGCTGATACGGAAAATCAGAAAAACAACCTTTACTTCGTAGAAGTAAATTGGTTAAGTTAGAAAGGGCGCACGGTGGATGCCTTGGCACTAGGAGCCGAAGAAGGACGGGACTAACACCGATATGCTTTGGGGAGCTGTACGTAAGCGTTGATCCAGAGATTTCCGAATGGGGGAACCCACTATCTTTAGTCGGATAGTATCCTTACGTGAATACATAGCGTGAGGAAGGCAGACCCAGGGAACTGAAACATCTAAGTACCTGGAGGAAGAGAAAGAAAAATCGATTTCCTGAGTAGCGGCGAGCGAAACGGAAAGAGCCCAAACCAAGAAGCTTGCTTCTTGGGGTTGTAGGACACTCTATACGGAGTTACAAAAGAAAGTTATAAATGAAGCGGTCTGGAAAGGCCCGCCAAAGACGGTAACAGCCCGGTAGTTGAAATGGCTTTCCCTCCAGAGTGGATCCTGAGTACGGCGGAACACGTGAAATTCCGTCGGAATCCGGGAGGACCATCTCCCAAGGCTAAATACTCCCTAGTGACCGATAGTGAACCAGTACCGTGAGGGAAAGGTGAAAAGCACCCCGGAAGGGGAGTGAAACAGTTCCTGAAACCGTGTGCCTACAAGTAGTTAGAGCCCGTTAATGGGTGATAGCGTGCCTTTTGTAGAATGAACCGGCGAGTTACGATTTGTTGCAAGGTTAAGCGGAAAAAGCGGAGCCGTAGCGAAAGCGAGTCTGAATAGGGCGCATAAGTAACAGGTCGTAGACCCGAAACCAGGTGATCTACCCATGTCCAGGATGAAGGTAAGGTAATACTTAGTGGAGGTCCGAACCCACGCACGTTGAAAAGTGCGGGGATGAGGTGTGGGTAGCGGAGAAATTCCAATCGAACTTGGAGATAGCTGGTTCTCTCCGAAATAGCTTTAGGGCTAGCCTCGAGGTAAAGAGTCATGGAGGTAGAGCACTGTTTGGACTAGGGGCCCTTCTCGGGTTACCGAATTCAGATAAACTCCGAATGCCATGTACTTATACTCGGGAGTCAGACTGCGAGTGATAAGATCCGTAGTCGAAAGGGAAACAGCCCAGACCACCAGTTAAGGTCCCCAAATATATGTTAAGTGGAAAAGGATGTGGGGTTGCTTAGACAACCAGGATGTTGGCTTAGAAGCAGCCACCATTGAAAGAGTGCGTAATAGCTCACTGGTCGAGTGACCCCGCGCCGAATATGTACCGGGGCTAAACATATTACCGAAACTGTGGATGAACCTCTTTAGAGGTTCGTGGTAGGAGAGCGTTCTAAGGGCGGTGAAGTCAGACCGGAAGGACTGGTGGAGCGCTTAGAAGTGAGAATGCCGGTATGAGTAGCGAAAGAAGGGTGAGAATCCCTTCCACCGAATATCTAAGGTTTCCTGAGGAAGGCTCGTCCGCTCAGGGTTAGTCGGGACCTAAGCCGAGGCCGATAGGCGTAGGCGATGGACAACAGGTAGAGATTCCTGTACCAGTGCTAATTGTTTAACCGATGGGGTGACACAGAAGGATAGGGAATCGCACGAATGGAAATGTGCGTCCAAGCAGTGAGTGTGAGAAGTAGGCAAATCCGCTTCTCGCGAAGCATGAGCTGTGATGGGGAAGGAAATTAAGTACGGAAGTTCCTGATTTCACGCTGTCAAGAAAAGCCTCTAGGAAGAGTAGTACTGCCCGTACCGCAAACCGACACAGGTAGATGAGGAGAGAATCCTAAGGTGAGCGAGAGAACTCTCGTTAAGGAACTCGGCAAAATGACCCCGTAACTTCGGGAGAAGGGGTGCTCTATTAGGGTGCAAGCCCGAGAGAGCCGCAGTGAATAGGCCCAGGCGACTGTTTAGCAAAAACACAGGTCTCTGCAAAACCGTAAGGTGACGTATAGGGGCTGACGCCTGCCCGGTGCTGGAAGGTTAAGAGGAGTGCTTAGCTTCGGCGAAGGTACGAATTGAAGCCCCAGTAAACGGCGGCCGTAACTATAACGGTCCTAAGGTAGCGAAATTCCTTGTCGGGTAAGTTCCGACCCGCACGAAAGGCGCAACGATCTGGGCACTGTCTCAACGAGAGACTCGGTGAAATTATAGTACCTGTGAAGATGCAGGTTACCCGCGACAGGACGGAAAGACCCCGTGGAGCTCTACTGCAACCTGATATGGAATGTTTGTACCGCTTGTACAGGATAGGTAGGAGCCGAAGAGACGTGTGCGCTAGCATACGAGGAGGCAATGGTGGGATACTACCCTGGCTGTATGACATTCTAACCCGCCACGCTTAGCGCGTGGGGAGACAGTGTCAGGTGGGCAGTTTGACTGGGGCGGTCGCCTCCTAAAGAGTAACGGAGGCGCCCAAAGGTTCCCTCAGAATGGATGGAAATCATTCGCAGAGTGTAAAGGCACAAGGGAGCTTGACTGCGAGACTGACAAGTCGAGCAGGGACGAAAGTCGGGCTTAGTGATCCGGTGGTTCCGCATGGAAGGGCCATCGCTCAACGGATAAAAGCTACCCCGGGGATAACAGGCTTATCTCCCCCAAGAGTCCACATCGACGGGGAGGTTTGGCACCTCGATGTCGGCTCGTCGCATCCTGGGGCTGTAGTCGGTCCCAAGGGTTGGGCTGTTCGCCCATTAAAGCGGCACGCGAGCTGGGTTCAGAACGTCGTGAGACAGTTCGGTCCCTATCCGTCGCGGGCGCAGGAAATTTGAGAGGAGCTGTCCTTAGTACGAGAGGACCGGGATGGACACACCGCTGGTGTACCAGTTGTTCCGCCAGGAGCATCGCTGGGTAGCTATGTGTGGCAGGGATAAACGCTGAAAGCATCTAAGCGTGAAGCCCCCCTCAAGATGAGATTTCCCATTTCTTCGGAAAGTAAGATCCCTGAAAGATGATCAGGTAGATAGGTTTGGAGTGGAAGTGTAGCGATACATGGAGCGGACAAATACTAATCGATCGAGGACTTAACCAAAAAATGAAACGAAGTTACCTAACTGAACCCTTTCTTCTCTAGTTTGAGAGAGCAATCTTTCAACAACTTAAATATTGTCTGGTAGTTATGGCGAGAAGGTCACACCCGTTCCCATCCCGAACACGGTAGTTAAGCTTCTCTGCGCCAATGGTAGTTGGGGGCTTCCCCCTGCGAGAGTAGGTCGCTGCCGGGCAGTATTTCTGGAGGTTTAGCTCAGCTGGGAGAGCATCTGCCTTACAAGCAGAGGGTCAGCGGTTCGATCCCGTTAACCTCCATTTTTTATGCCGGCTTAGCTCAGTTGGTAGAGCAACTGATTTGTAATCAGTAGGTCGCGAGTTCGACTCTTGCAGCCGGCACCATTAATATTAACTTTATGATAATACATATTTTTATTGTAGAGAGCCGTTAGCTCAGTTGGTAGAGCATCTGACTTTTAATCAGAGGGTCGCTGGTTCGAACCCAGCACGGCTCACTTTTGCGGGTGTGGCGGAATTGGCAGACGCACCAGATTTAGGATCTGGCGCCGCGAGGCGTGGGGGTTCAAGTCCCTTCACCCGCACTTATTATGGAATATGCGGAAGTAGTTCAGTGGTAGAACATCACCTTGCCAAGGTGGGGGTCGCGGGTTCGAACCCCGTCTTCCGCTCCATATTTTATAGCAACGCCGGGGTGGCGGAACTGGCAGACGCACAGGACTTAAAATCCTGCGGATAGTGATATCCGTACCGGTTCGATTCCGGTCCTCGGCACTTTTATTTGCGCCCATAGCTCAACTGGATAGAGTACTTGACTACGAATCAAGCGGTTAGAGGTTCGACTCCTCTTGGGCGCACTTTATTAAACGGGAAGTAGCTCAGCTTGGTAGAGCACTTGGTTTGGGACCAAGGGGTCGCAGGTTCGAATCCTGTCTTCCCGATAGTTTAATCCCTTATTATTATGGGGCCTTAGCTCAGCTGGGAGAGCGCCTGCTTTGCACGCAGGAGGTCAGCGGTTCGATCCCGCTAGGCTCCACTTGCTTCACATTTAAGTAGAAAATAGTTGCCTTATTATTATGGCGGTGTAGCTCAGCTGGCTAGAGCATTCGGTTCATACCCGAAAGGTCGTGGGTTCGACTCCCTCCGCCGCTATTTTCAATCTTGGACCTTTAGCTCAGTTGGTTAGAGCAGACGGCTCATAACCGTCCGGTCGCAGGTTCGAGTCCTGCAAGGTCCACTTGTCACTTTATTATTATCATGGAGGAATACCCAAGTCTGGCTGAAGGGATCGGTCTTGAAAACCGACAGGCGGGTAATACCGCGCGGGGGTTCGAATCCCTCTTCCTCCGTTTTTCACTTGTGATATGTGGACTAAAATTTAATATTATTGTCGCGGGGTGGAGCAGTCTGGTAGCTCGTCGGGCTCATAACCCGAAGGTCGTAGGTTCAAATCCTGCCCCCGCAATAGTGGTTCCGTGGTGTAGGGGTTAACATGCCTGCCTGTCACGCAGGAGATCGCGGGTTCAAATCCCGTCGGGACCGCCATTATGGCTTGGTAGCTCAGTTGGTAGAGCACTTGATTGAAGCTCAAGGTGTCGGCAGTTCGATTCTGTCCCAAGCCATTCTTTTTTTAAACATTTTTGCCTTATGGCGGATATGGCGAAGTGGTTAACGCACCTGATTGTGGTTCAGGCATTCGTGGGTTCGATTCCCATTATCCGCCCTTTGTTTTTAAAAATTATATTATGCGGGTGTAGTTTAGTGGTAAAACTACAGCCTTCCAAGCTGTTGTCGTGGGTTCGATTCCCATCACCCGCTTTTTACCATGAATATAGTTTTACTGGGGCCTATAGCTCAGCTGGTTAGAGCGCACGCCTGATAAGCGTGAGGTCGATGGTTCGAGTCCATTTAGGCCCATTTTATTCCACAGTAGCTCAGTTGGTAGAGCAATCGGCTGTTAACCGATCGGTCGCAGGTTCGAGTCCTGCCTGTGGAGTTATTCTTTCAATAAGAATAAGTTTTTTATATCTGGGGAAGTACTCAAGTGGCTGAAGAGGCGCCCCTGCTAAGGGTGTAGGTCGCTCGCGCGGCGCGAGGGTTCAAATCCCTCCTTCTCCGCCAGATATGGCCCGTTGGTCAAGCGGTTAAGACACCGCCCTTTCACGGCGGTAACACGGGTTCGAATCCCGTACGGGTCATCCTAAAGAACAATGTCAATTTGTGACATTGTTTTTTTATTTAGTAAAGTTTTGGAGGTATCTAATGGGGGCTAAAGGGAAGTTTTGGATTTTGACGATGGTTGTTGCCATTTCAGGATTGTCACAGGGGGTTTTATTACCTCTTATTGCGATAATATTAGAAGAGAAAGGTATAAGTGCAGGAATTAATGGGTTTCATGCTACGGGAATCTATTTAGGAGTTTTACTTATTTCTCCATTTATTGAGGCCCCACTTCATAAATATGGTTATAAGCCGATTATTTTAGTTGGGGGAGGACTAGTTGCGGTTTCGATTTTGGCTTTTCCAATTTGGTTTAATTTATATTTTTGGTTTATATTAAGGTTGCTTATTGGTGTGGGGGATCATATGTTACATTTTTCTTCGCAGACTTGGATTGGGGCGATGAGTGATCCAAGTAAACGTGGCCGGAATATGGCTATTTATGGGTTGTTTTTCTCATTAGGATTTGCGATTGGGCCACAATTGGTTAATTTGGCAAAAATAAATGCGAACTTGCCTTTCTTTTTATCTGGAATTTTAGTTTTGATAGCTTGGGGACTCGTTTGGTTTGTTCGTAATGACTTTGTTGCTGAAAAGGCTGTAATTCGAAAAATATCTTTTTGGGGTAGTTTGAAACGTTTTTCGGATGTATTTAAATTGGCTTGGGTAGCGATGATTCCACCGTTTTTATATGGAATTTTGGAGACTGGACTTAATGCGACTTTTCCGGTTGTTGGGTTGCGCGATGGGCTCGATACGATGATGATAGCGATGGTTATTTCTTCTTTTTCGGTAGGGACGATTATTTTTCAGGTGCCTATTGGGATTGTTAGTGATAAGTTTGGACGAGGAAAAGTTTTACCTCTTTTGACGGGAGCAGGAGCAGTTGTTTTTATGTTGACAGCATTTGTTAAGATACCAGTTTTATATGTGGTTTTCTTCTTTGTTTTGGGGATTTTACTTGGATCTTTATACTCGCTTGGATTATCTTATATGACGGATTTAACGCCACTTGAATTGCTTCCGGCTGGGAATATTTTGGTTGGCATGTGCTTCAGTTTGGGGAGCATTATTGGGCCGAGCGCGACTGGAATGATGATCGGGATTTTTGGAAATCAAATATTTTATTTTGTAGTAGCCGGAATCCTTGTGCTTGGCTGTTTGTTGCTAGTATTTGGAGCTCGGAAAGATGCACTTGAAAAGAAAATGGGAAATTAATGATTGACAGTTTTTAGGTGCAAGTGGTATGATGATTTCAATCCAATTTAAGTGATTAAAAAAAACTAAATAAATTACTCTTATTATGAGTGGTAGAGGGACTGGCCCGTTGAAACCCAGCAACCTTTCAATTCGTTGAAAAGGTGCTAAATCCTGCGAAGTGTGATGCTTCGAGAGATAAGAGAGACTTAAAAAGTTTCACTGTATTTGTGTATCGAAACTTCCAAACCTCTCTAGTTCTCTAGGGAGGTTTTTTATTGGCAAAAAATGGAGAGGATAAGGTGATAAGTATGGTAAAGGCAATTAGTTCAAACTTGGGGTATCCGAGACTTGGAGAGAAACGTGAATGGAAACGTGCACTAGAAAAGTTTTGGAATGGCACAATTTCAGAAAAGGAATTATTGGCGGAAACAAAGATTCTAAGATTACATGCGCTAAAAAAACAACAAGATAAAGGGATTGATTTGATTCCAGTTGGTGACTTTAGTTTTTATGATCAAGTGCTTGATACGAGTGTTACATTTGGGATTATTCCAAAACGTTTTCAGCATGATGGAGGGAAAGTTTCGCTAAATACATATTTTGATATTGCACGTGGTAAAAATGACGCGGTGGCCTCTGAAATGACTAAATGGTTTAATACGAACTATCACTATATTGTTCCAGAACTCGCTGATGCGGAGCCGAAAGTGTTGGATAATCGGGCACTATACTATTACGAAGAAGCGAAGAAAGAGCTTGGTATTGAAGGAAAACCAGTGCTTGTTGGGCCAATTACTTATTTAAAACTTGGAAAAGGTAGCGATGCAAAAAGTTTTGAAGTATTGTTAGATAAATTTATTCCGGCGTATGTAGAGATTTTGAAAGAACTTGAGGCAGCTGGTGCCAAGTGGGTGCAAATTGACGAGCCATATCTTGCAACTAGTTTTGATAAAAAAGAAATTGCGTTATTTGAAAAAGTATATCAAGCGTTTCAAACGGCAGTTCCAAATTTGAAAATAGAGTTACAAACTTATTTTGAAAGTTTGGATTATTATGAAGAGGTTGTTAATTTACCAGTTGCGGCGATTGGGATTGACTTTGTTCATGATCATGGTGATTCGATAAAAGCGTTAAAAGCTCACGGATTTCCGGAAGATAAGTATTTAGCGGCCGGTGTGGTGGATGGACGGAATGTTTGGCGTAGTGACTTGGATGCTAAACTGGAACTACTTACGGAGATTGCGAATTATGTGGCGGATGGAAAATTGATTGTTCAACCTTCTAATTCATTGCTCCATGTACCAGTGACGAAGTTAAGTGAGCCAGATTTGGATGAAGTGATTCTTGGTGGCTTATCATTTGCTGATCAAAAATTAGAGGAGATTACTATTTTGACGAAGGCTTTGACGAATGGTGCGGAAAGTGTGGCAGCTGAACTAGAAGAATCTCGTGCAGCAGTGACGGCGCTCAATGAATCTAGCCATCGAAATAATTTAGAAGTTCAAGAAGCGATTGCTAATTTGAAAAATGTGCGGGTGGACCGGGAGTTGCCATTTGCGGAACGGATTAAGTTGCAACATGCTTGGTTGAAATTACCGCTTTTCCCAACGACAACAATCGGAAGTTTTCCACAATCACCGGAAGTTCGGAAGACGCGCGCTGACTGGTTAAAAGGGAACATAACCGATGCAGAATATAATGCTTTTATTGAAAAAGAAACGGCTCGCTGGATTAAAATTCAAGAGGATTTGGATATTGATGTATTAGTTCACGGGGAATTTGAACGGACAGATATGGTGGAATATTTCGGGCAAAAATTGGCTGGTTTCCAAGCAACTAAATTTGGATGGGTACAGTCTTATGGTTCGAGAGCGGTTCGTCCACCACTTATCTACGGGGATGTTGCTTTTACAGAGGAAATTACCGTGAAAGAAAGTGTCTATGCCCAGTCGTTAACGAAGCGCCCAGTGAAGGGAATGCTAACGGCGCCGGTGACAATTATTAATTGGAGTTTTGTTCGTGATGATGTGCCGGAGAGTGTAGTTGCAAATCAGGTTGGACTTGCGCTTCGTAAAGAAGTAGAAGCGTTAGAACGTAATGGCATTAAAGTTATCCAAGTGGATGAGCCAGCTTTACGTGAAGGTTTACCATTAAAACAAGCAAGATGGCAAAAATATTTAGATGATGCAGTTTATTCGTTTAAATTAACGACTGCTTCGGTCCAAAATGATACGCAAATTCATACGCATATGTGTTATTCGGACTTTGACGATATTATTGATACGATTAGTGCTCTAGATGCGGATGTTATTTCGATTGAAACGTCAAGAAGTCACGGGGAGATAATTTCGACATTTGAGGAAGTGACGTATGATAAGGAAATTGGCCTTGGGGTTTATGATATTCATAGTCCACGCGTTCCGACTGTGACTGAAATCCAAGACAATATTCGCCGAGCGTTACGTGCAATTGATGCAAAACAATTTTGGATTAACCCAGATTGTGGGTTGAAAACGCGTAAAGAGCCTGAAACGATTGCGGCACTTCAAGATATGATTAAAGCGACTAAAGAAGTTCGTGCGGAATATCAAGTATTAGAGAAATAAAGGAATGGAGGAGAGGTAATTATGGCAAAGCTGAAACAAGAGACGATAGCAGCGCAAATTGGAAATAGAAAATGTGAAAGAACGGGTGCTGTCAATATGCCAGTCTACTTCTCTACAGCTTACCAGCATGCCGATCTTGGAGTGTCAACGGGGTATGATTATACTAGAACTGGAAATCCGACGCGAGATGCTTTACAGGAAGCGCTCGCGGAACTAGAAAATGGAACGCATGCTTTTGCAACGAGTTCAGGGATGAGTGCGATTCAACTTGTTTTCCAGCTTTTTAAAACTGGCGAACATATTATTAGTTCACAGGATTGTACGGGGGGACTTTTAGATATTTTGAACAGTTTGGTGCGCAATATAATATTGGATTTTCGTATTGGGACGGGGCGGAGATTGCTGATTTGGAGAAATTAGTTCGTCCGGAAACGAAGGCGATTTTTATTGAGACACCAACAAATCCTTTAATGCAGGAAACAGATATTGCGGCTGTGTCTGAATGGGCAGGTGCGCATGATTTACTTGTGATTGTGGATAATACATTTTATACACCAATTTTACAACAGCCGTTAACTTTGGGCGCGGATATTGTGATTCATAGTGCGACGAAGTATCTTGGTGGGCATAATGATGTGCTTGCTGGGGCGGTTATTGTAAAAGAGGAGCGACTTGGGAATTTCTTTTTTAATCAGTTAAATGCGACGGGTGCAGTGCTATCGCCATTTGATAGTTGGTTATTGATTCGTGGCCTTAAGACGCTGGTTTTGCGTGTAAGACAACATCAAGCGAATGCAGAGAAAATCGCGGCGTTTTTGGAATCACATGAATTGGTGGAGGAAGTTCGTTATCCAGGGCGCGGTGGGATGATTAGTTTCTTTATTCAAGATGCGGCGCTCGTATCGCCACTTTTGAAAGAACTTGAGTTATTTACTTTTGCGGAAAGTTTAGGCGGGGTGGAGAGTTTGATTACTTATCCAACAACACAAACGCACGCAGATATTCCTGAAGAGTTGCGGAATTCTTATGGACTTACAGACAAATTATTGCGCATTTCGGTTGGAATTGAAGCTAGTGAAGATTTGATTGCTGATTTATCTAAGGCACTCGATGCGGTTTTGGAAGGGGTGAGCGCTCGTGGCTAATGAATATGCGCAAGATACGGCTGTGATTAAAGCGAGCCTCGGGATTGATAAAGAGACAGGTGCGCTTAATACGCCAATTCATTTATCGTCTACTTTCCATCAGCATGACTTTGATAATTATCACGCTTATGATTATGCGAGAAGTGGGAACCCAACGAGAGAAAAAGTGGAACAAGCGATTGCGGAACTGGAAGGTGGTACGAATGGTTTTGCCTTTGCTAGTGGGATGGCGGCTGTTTCTGCAGCGCTCTTTACTCTTTCTAAGGGAGACCATTTTATCATTGCGAAAGATGTGTACGGCGGGACGTTTCGTTTTGTGGAGCAAGTGTTGCCGCGTTTTGGGATTACGCATACTTTTGTTGATACGACAAATATTGACGAAGTTGCGAAGGCATTTCAAGCGAATACGAAACTGGTTTACTTGGAAACACCTTCTAATCCGTTGCTGCATGTGACAGATATTCGGACTGTTGCAAAACTTGCGAAAGCGAATGGGTGTTATACGTTTGTTGATAATACATTTTTGACGCCGTTAATTCAAAAACCGTTAGAATTAGGTGCAGACTTGGTTATTCATAGTGCGACGAAATTTCTTGGAGGGCATAGTGATATTTTGGCGGGGCTAATTGTCACCAATAATCCTAATCTGGCTGAAGCAGTGTACTTTTTGCAAAATTCGACTGGTGGGGTTCTTGGAGTGCAGGATTCGTGGTTGTTATTGCGCGGACTAAAAACACTTTCTGTGCGGATGAAGGCTGGGACGGAAACAGCGGAGAAAATTGCGCTATTTTTAAATGCGGAGCCAGATGTGGTGGCAGTGCATTATCCGTGGTTACCTTCTCATGCGGGTTATGACATTCAAGTGGAACAGGCGACAAGTGGCGGGGCCGTTTTATCGTTTGATTTAGGCAGTGAGGAAGCTGTGCGAGAACTAGTAACACATTTGGAATTGCCGGTATTTTCTGTGAGTTTGGGCGCGGTGGAGAGTATTCTTTCTTACCCGGCTAAAATGTCTCATGCGGCTGTTCCGGAAGAGGAGCGTTTGGCGCAAGGAATTACGCCAGGATTATTACGTTTTTCAGCTGGACTAGAAGATGCCGATGACTTGATTGCTGATTTAAAACAAGCACTTTCTTTCATTAAGAAGGGAAGTGTTGCGAAATGAATTTAAGAAAAGATTTAAGTGAAAAAGTATTAATTGCTGACGGCGCGATGGGCACTTTGCTTTATTCTTATGGAGTGGATCGTTCGTTTGAAGAGCTAAATTTGTCTCATCCGGAAGATATTGTTGCGATTCATAAAGCATATATTGGTGCTGGGGCGGATATTATTCAAACGAATACGTATGGTGCAAATTATATTAAATTAGCGCGATATGGTTTAGAAGATGAAGTGAAGCGTATTAATCAAGCAGCCATTCGGTTAGCAAAGGAAGCGGCAAGAGGGACTGGAACGTATATTTTTGGGACGATTGGTGGAATAAATGGCGCAGTGGATGCAAGACTTCCAGCGGCTCCACTCGAAGAAATCAAGCGAAGTTTTAGGGAGCAGCTATACTGTTTTTTGTTAGATGGTGTGGATGCGATTTTGCTGGAAACGTATTATGATTTAGATGAGCTTAAAACAGTGTTGAAAATTCTTCGTGAGACTACTGATTTACCGGTAGTTGCGAATGTCTCTATGCATGAGCCGGGTATTCTTCAAAACGGGAAAAAATTGCCGGATGCGCTGGAAGAACTTATTGCGCTTGGAGCGGATGTAGTTGGTATTAATTGCCGACTTGGTCCTTACCATATGGCGCGTGCTCTTGAAACAGTGCCGTTGTATGATAATGCTTATTTGGCAGTTTATCCCAATGCTAGTTTGCCAGAGATGCAAGAAGGAAAAGTGATTTATCAGTCTGACACGGATTATTTTGAACATTATGGGGAGGTTTTTCGGCAAGAAGGTGCTCGGATTATTGGTGGTTGTTGTGGCACGACGCCAGATCATATTCGTGCTTTACGAAAAGGCCTTGAAACAACAAAACCCATTTTGGAAAAAGAAGTTCGGCCGATATTGGAACTTGTTCCAGAAGAAGTGGAGGATGTGGATTCTGGTGAACGTTTGCTTGATAAAGTGAAGGAACGTTTAACGATTTTGGTTGAACTAGATCCGCCGAGGACTTTTGATACGACGAAATTTTTTGAAGGAGCCCAGGCACTTGACGAGGCAGGCGTTGATGCGATTACGATTTCGGATAATTCGCTTGCCACGCCGCGGATTAGTAATATGGCGCTAGCTTCGATTTTGAAGCATGAATATGGTATTAAACCACTCATTCATTTGACGACGCGGGATCATAATTTGGTTGGGATGCATTCGCATGTGATGGGATTTCATAAATTGGGGCTGCATGATGTGCTTGCGATTACAGGTGATCCAACTAAAGTAGGTGATTTCCCTGGAGCGTCTTCGGTGTTTGATTTAAGGTCTGTGGAATTAGTTCAGCTAATTAAAAAGTTCAATGATGGGATTTCTTATACTGGGAAATCACTGAAAGAAAAGGCACGATTCCATGTTGGAGCGGCATTTAATCCGAATGTGCTGAACTTAGAGAAAGCGGTTAGGTTAATTGAGCGAAAAGTGGAATATGGTGCCGATTATATTATTACACAGCCAATTTATGATGTGAATAAAGCTATCTTATTAAAAGAAGCCTTGCAAAAAGCAAATATTGATGTGCCACTTTTTATTGGGGTTATGCCATTATTGTCTAGTCGGAATGCGGAATTTCTGCATAATGAGGTTCCCGGGATTCGTTTGACAGATGATGTGCGGGAGCGAATGAGAGAGGCGGAAGAGCACGGTCATGCAAATGAAGAAGGCATGGCAATTGCTCGTGAATTAGTGGATGCGATTTGTGAGCATTTCCAAGGGATTTATATTATTACGCCATTTTTACGATATGATTTATCGATAGAATTAGCGAAATATGCCCAAAATAAACAGCAAGTCCAAATTGGGTCTAAATAAAAAAACTGGTTGTCACGAGGACAACCAGTTTTTTTACATGAATAAATTTCTGGATAATAGACTTAAAAGGTAAGCAAGGGCCAATGTAATACCAAAGATAGTTAATGCTTTAGATGTGGATTTCATGGCTGGGACCATTGTAATCGGCGAAGTTTTGCCGATGAAACGACGCACGGCGCGAATAGCTTCTGGCAAACTAAGTAAAATCAGAAGCGTCCACCACGGAGCATCTTGTGTGAAAATAAGGGCGATTTCAAATACGTAACTGAATAGAAAAGCAGCTGCAAAAAGAACGGTTGCCCATTTGCGACCTAGCAAGATAGCTAAGGTTAAACGACCATTTTTCTTATCAGGTACTAAATCACGAATACTATTAGCAAGTAGCAAGTTACCAACGAGCACCATTACTGGAATCGATACGTATACGATAAACGAACTAATAAATTCTGCTTGAATATAGAAGGAAATGAAAGTAATAATTCCCCCCATAAAGAATCCTGCCATAATTTCACCAAATGGCGTATAAGCAATAGGATAAGGTCCTCCCGTATAAAGAAAGCCAACAAGCATACATATTGCGCCAAGTAATCCTACATACCAATTAAGTTCAATGGATAAATAAACACCACCGAGAATTGATAATATGTATAAGAAAATTGCTAGGAATAAAATAAATCCTGGGCGCATACCATTTCGGACGATAGCACCACCATTTCCTACCGAGTGCTCATCATCTTGCCCTTTTTTATAATCAAAATATTCATTGAATAGATTGGCGGATGTTTGTATAAAGAAACAAGCAATTAGCATAACGATAAAACGTGTAAAATGAAAACTGGTGTAGCTCATTGCGACTGATGTTCCAAGAAATACTGGAACGAAAGAGGCTACAAGTGTATGGGGGCGAAGTAATGTCCACCATTTTTGAAATCCAGTTTGTTTTGTAAGTGCAGATTTTGAGGCATTAGCCATGTTTTTCTCTCCTTTTTCACTTCCATATGTTTCAGATGTCTACCCTTCATTTTAGGGAAATATTGCAAGAACGTCAATAATTAATAACGAAATGAAAGAAAAAACGCAAACCAAGCAGTTTAGCTCTATTTTTGGTATAATAGAAGATGTGAATGTAAAAGGAGAGATAAGCATATGAATACTAAATTGCCTCTTGATTTATTTAATCAAGCGAAACGTAGCGCAAGCCAAGATCAACCGGCTCTATTTAGCTGGGTAACTGAGTTAGATGAATTAGTGTCTCCAGTCAAATTGTTTAAAAAAGCTGGCACGGCTTTTAAAGGTGAGCGTTTTTTCTGGCAAAATCCAGAAATGACACTGACCATGACCGGTTTTGGTGTAACGAAACAATTTTTGGCGGAGAAGAAAAAAGATGCTTTTCTTGGACTGCAAGAGAAAATTGAGAAGAGACTGCGAACTAGTGTAACCAATGCAACCGTAGATGCTACTGGACCAATTTACTTTGGTGGTTTTGCCTTTGATCCTGAGCGTGATACAGAGAAAGAATGGCAAAGTTTTAAAGATGGCTTGTTTTATTTACCACTATTTATGTTAACGAATAAAGATGGTAAAAGTTACTTAACCGTTAATTTGTCTATCTACTCTGATGATACGGAAAGCAAATTAGAAGCTGTTTTTAATCAATGGCAAAAAATCATTCATCAAGAGGTTAATGAAGCTGAAATGGCATTACTTACAGATTTTAAGGAGATTGGCAAAGACCATTTCCTAGAAACTGCGAGTGAAATTATCGATATGATTAATCATTCAGAAGACGTAAAAAAAGTGGTTCTAGCTAGACGAATGGGCTTGCGTTTCCAGCGCCAAGTAGATAGTGCCATTATTTTGGAAAATATGCTAGCAACACAAGAAAATAGTTATTTCTTCCTTATTGAAAAGGGAACAGGGGTCTTTTTCGGGGCAACTCCTGAAAGATTACTTGCGGTCAATGGGGATGAAATTCATTCGTCATGTGTAGCTGGTTCTACGGAGCGCGGCGCTACCGAAGAAGCGGACGAAGCACTTGGAAATGCGCTGTTAAAAGATGCGAAAAACTTGCGAGAGCATTCTTATGTAGTGCAAATGATGGAAGAAACATTAAAACCATTTACAACAGGATTGTCGTTATCTAGCCAACCAGTACTTCTGAAAAATCGTGATATTCAACATCTATATATGAATATTACCGCGAAGAAAAAACCAGATGTTTCCATGCTTGAAATGGTAAAAGCTCTTCATCCAACGCCAGCTCTTGGCGGTTTACCTCAAAAAATGGGATTAGCCATTATTCGGATGAAAGAAGAAATGGATCGTGGTTTCTACGGAGCACCGATTGGCTGGGTTGACTTAAAAGGTTCTGGTGAGTTTGCTGTGGCCATTCGTTCAGGCTTAATTGTCGATTCGCAGGGGTTAATCTATGCTGGTTGCGGGATTGTTGGAGATTCTGTACCAAAAGAAGAATTACAAGAAACGGCAGTAAAATTCCAGCCGATGTTACGCGTATTAGGAGGCATAAAGAAATGACAAACCACGAACAAGTGCTGACAGATTATTTAGCTGCATTTATTGAGGAGCTTGTGCAAGCCGGTGTGAAAGAAGCAATTATTAGCCCGGGTTCACGTTCCACTCCGCTTGCACTGATGATGGCAGAGCATCCGATTTTGAAGATTTATGTGGATGTTGACGAACGCTCGGCTGGCTTTTTTGCTTTAGGTCTAGCGAAAGCATCGAAACGTCCAGTTGTTCTACTTTGTACTTCAGGAACGGCAGCTGCAAACTATTTTCCAGCAGTTGCTGAAGCTAATTTATCACAAATCCCATTGATTGTTTTAACTGCTGATCGTCCACATGAGCTTCGAAATGTTGGAGCACCACAAGCGATGGATCAGTTGCATTTATATGGTTCACATGTCAAGGATTTTACGGATATGGCACTTCCTGAAAACAGTGAAGAAATGCTTCGCTATGCAAAATGGCATGGAAGTCGCGCGGTGGATATTGCAATGAAAACTCCACGTGGCCCTGTGCACCTCAATTTCCCATTACGCGAACCGCTTGTGCCAATTCTAGAACCTTCACCGTTCACAGCTACCGGAAAAAAACATCATCACGTACATATTTATTATACGCATGAAGTATTGGACGATAGCTCGATTCAAAAAATGGTGACAGAATGCACTGGTAAAAAAGGCGTATTCGTCGTTGGTCCAATCGATAAGAAAGAATTGGAGCAGCCAATGGTTGATTTAGCGAAAAAACTAGGTTGGCCGATTTTAGCTGATCCGCTTTCTGGACTCCGTTCTTACGGGGCGCTAGATGAAGTAGTGATTGACCAATATGATGCATTCTTAAAAGAAGCAGAGATTATGGATAAATTAACACCAGAAGTAGTTATTCGTTTTGGAAGTATGCCAGTTTCTAAACCACTGAAAAACTGGTTAGAACAACTTTCAGATATTCGTTTTTATGTGGTGGATCCGGGTGCTGCTTGGAAAGATCCGATTAAAGCGGTAACAGACATGATTCACTGTGATGAACGATTTTTACTAGATATCATGCAACAAAATATGCCTGATGATGCGAAAGATGCAGCGTGGTTAAATGGATGGACATCGTATAATAAAGTGGCACGAGAAATCGTTTTGGCTGAAATGGCGAACACAACCATTTTGGAAGAAGGTAAGATAGTTGCGGAATTACGCCGTTTGTTACCGGACAAAGCGGGACTCTTTATTGGTAATAGTATGCCGATTCGCGATGTTGACACGTACTTTTCACAAATTGATAAGAAAATAAAAATGCTAGCAAATCGCGGGGCTAATGGTATTGACGGAGTTGTTTCTTCGGCGTTAGGTGCTAGTGTTGTCTTCCAACCAATGTTTTTACTAATTGGTGATTTATCCTTTTATCATGATATGAACGGGTTACTTATGGCGAAAAAATATAAGATGAACCTAACGATTGTGATTGTTAATAATGATGGCGGCGGGATATTCTCGTTCTTACCTCAAGCAAACGAGCCGAAGTATTTTGAATCATTATTTGGTACATCTACTGAACTTGATTTCCGTTTTGCAGCTGCTTTTTATGATGCAGATTATCACGAGGCTAAGTCGGTAGATGAACTAGAAGAAGCAATCGATAAAGCTAGCTACCATAAAGGTTTGGATATTATTGAAGTGAAAACAAATCGTCATGAAAATAAAGCAAATCATCAAGCACTTTGGGTTAAAATTGCGGACGCGTTAAAGGCATTAGATTAATATGCTAGTAAACGGTCGACATTATCATCTGACAACTGCTATAAGTGGAGAAAAGCCAGCTTTACTGATGTTACATGGTTTTACTGGAACAAGCGAAACATTTCAAGATAGTATTTCAGGTTTGAAAGAACATTTTAATATTATTGCGCCAGATTTACTTGGGCACGGAAATACCGCAAGCCCAGAAGAAATATCGCCTTACACTATGGAAAATATTTGCGAGGATTTAGCTGGAATTTTACATCAATTAAATATCAGTAGATGTTTTGTACTTGGCTATTCGATGGGCGGGCGGGTCGCGACTGCGTTTGCAGCAACCTTTCCAAAAAGGGTGCGTGGACTTATTTTAGTTAGTAGCTCTCCTGGCCTTGAACAAGCAGATATCCGAGAAAGCCGTGTTGCGGCTGATAATCGTTTGGCAGACTGGATTGAAGAAGAGGGCTTGGTGCCTTTTGTGGACTACTGGGAAAATTTAGCTTTGTTTGCTTCACAAAAAGTTTTGTCTCCTGAAATGAAAAGAAGAATTAGGTCAGAACGGCTATCGCAAAACTCGCATGGTTTAGCAATGAGTCTACGTGGGATGGGGACCGGAAAACAACCATCTTACTGGAACTGTTTAGCGAACTTTACTTTTCCAGTGCTACTCATTACCGGTGCTTTAGATGAGAAGTTTGAAAAAATCGCGCAGGAAATGCATCAACTTTTACCAAATAGTACGCATGTTTCAATTCAAGAAGCGGGGCATGCAGTTTATTTAGAACAACCAAACAGCTTTTCAAGTCAGCTTAATTACTGGCTGGAAGATATTTTGAAGGAGGAAGAAAAATGAGTTTTAATTGGCAAACAGAAAAAGTATATGAGGAAATCAAATATGAAAGTTACGAAGGAATCGCGAAAATTACGATTAATCGTCCAGAAGTACATAATGCATTTACACCAAAAACAGTAACAGAGATGATTGATGCATTTAACTTAGCGCGTGATAATTCGAATCTTGGCGTGATTATTTTAACAGGGGAAGGCGAAAAAGCTTTCTGTTCTGGCGGAGACCAAAAAGTTCGCGGTCATGGTGGGTATGTTGGCGATGACCAAATCCCACGTTTGAATGTTCTTGATTTACAACGTTTAATTCGTGTTATTCCAAAGCCAGTTATTGCGATGGTTGCGGGCTGGTCCATTGGTGGAGGTAATGTTCTTCAATTGGTATGTGACTTAACAATTGCAGCAGATAATGCAAAATTTGGTCAAACAGGACCGAATGTTGGTAGCTTTGATGCTGGTTATGGTTCTGGCTATTTAGCACGTGTTATTGGACATAAGAAAGCGAAAGAAGTTTGGTTTATGTGCCGTCAATATACAGCGGATGAAGCGCTAGAAATGGGCTGGATTAACACTGTTGTTCCAGTAGCAGATTTAGAAAAAGAAACAGTAGCTTGGGCAAAAGAAATGCTACAAAAAAGTCCAACTGCCTTGCGTTTCATCAAAGCAGCTTTCAATGCAGATACAGATGGTTTAGCGGGTATTCAGCAATTAGCTGGTGACGCAACACTTCTATATTACACAACCGATGAAGCCAAAGAAGGTCGCGATGCCTTTAAAGAAAAACGTGATCCAGACTTTGACCAATTTCCAAAATTCCCTTGATTTGAAGGTGTAAAAATGGACATGACAAACTGGCTTCAAAAACGAGTGCGGCTTTCTCCTAAAGAGACCGCACTCGTTTTTGAAGGAAAAGAAGAAACATTTGAAGAAATAAGTGAAGCAGTAAAACAACTTGCGGGTAAGTTATTCGCGTTAGGGATTAGAAAAGACGAGATGGTTGCTTTGCTAGGGAAAAATGATCGGATGACTTTTTTACTCATTCATGCTCTGCAACAACTTGGTGCGGTCACTTTATTTCTGAATAATCGTTTGACGAAAAAAGAGATATCGTTTCAACTCGCGAACGCTGAGGTAAAACATGTGATTGTAGCGGATTCGTTAGTAGATAAGGTAGCCACTGGAATTAGTTATGCTACTTTGGCAGAAACGGATTATGAAGCGCCAGCGTTGTTAGAAACATGGGACTTATCTCGCGCGGCTTCTGTTATGTATACATCAGGGACAACAGGGAAACCAAAAGGTGTTGTGCAAACTTACGAAAATCACTGGTGGAGTGCTGTTGCTTCGGTGCTGAATTTAGGTTTAACCGAGAAAGATAGCTGGCTCTGTGCTGTGCCGATTTTTCATATTAGTGGTTTATCGATTATGATGCGTTCGGTTATTTACGGAATTCCCGTATATTTGGAAGAGCATTTCGATGAAGAAAAAATTACGCAATTGCTTGAAAGTGGTAAAATTTCTACGATTTCGGTCGTGACTTCTATGCTGGAACGCTTGTTGAAAATACACAGCGGAAGTTATCATCCCAATGTTCGAACCGTTTTACTGGGCGGCGGGCCTGCTAGTAAAGCTGTTTTGGAAATTTGCAAACAGCGTGATATTCCCTTAGTGCAGTCATTCGGGATGACAGAAACAGCTTCACAAATCGTTACTTTACCACCAAAAGATGCCTTAAATAAAATTGGTTCTTCAGGTAAAGCGTTATTTCCAGCAGAAGTGAAAATTGCGGATGACGGAGAAATTTTACTAAAAGGACCATCGATTACACCTGGATATTTACATAATAAAAAAGCGACAGAAGCTTCGTTTGTGGATGGTTGGTTCAAAACTGGTGATATTGGCTATTTGGATGAAGAAGGCTTTTTATTTGTGTTAGAGCGTCGTTCTGATTTGATTATTTCGGGAGGAGAGAACATTTATCCTACTGAAATAGAACATGTCATTTCCGAGTATGAGGGCGTGAAAGAAGTGGCTGTTATCGGTAAGCCTGACGATAAATGGGGTAGTGTTCCCGTCGCTTTTATCGTTGCAGAAGAAACATTTGATGAAGCTGAATTACGGCTTATCTGTGAAACAAATTTGGCTGGTTATAAAATCCCTAAACAAATAACGATTGTCGAAAAGCTACCTAAAACAGCATCTGGAAAAATTCAACGCAATAAATTAAAAGAAAGGCACTCTATGTAAACAGAGCGCCTTTCTTTTTAATAATTAAGACCTTCTTTTAATGCTTTTAAATTATCGTTCATAATGGAAAGATAATCACGTTTTTGATCTAAGTCTTTTTGCGTAAGTGTTTCTAAATTGTGGAGTGTCAGTGTTTTTGTATTTGTTTCTTGTTGAATAACATCTGCTATTTTTGAGTTAGTGTTTTGTTCTAACATAATATATGGGATTTTCTCTGCTTCGATTTTTTCAACGATAGATTTTAATTTCTTTTGAGAAGGTTCATCACTTGTTGATACACCGGCAATAGGAATTTGGTGCAGACCATATTCTGTTTCCCAGTAGCTATAGGCTGCATGTGCTGTCACGAAGTCTTTTTGTTTTGCTTCCTTTGTAACTGTGCGGAAATCTTGATCTAGCTTTTTCAATTTTTTTTCGACAGCCTGGTAATTTTTTTCGAAAGTTTCTTTTTGATCGGGCATTTCTTTGATTAATTTATCTTTTACAACTGTTGCCATTTGTTCCATGTATACAGGATTTAACCATACGTGCGGGTTAATGTCGCCATGTTCGTGTTCTTCTTCGCTTTCGTGGTCATGTTCTTCTGCGGCATCTGGATCTTTTGGCAAGTCTAATTTTTCAGCGGTAGGGACGAAAGAGACATGTTCATTCGCGAGTGTTTTTTCCGCTTTGTCCACAAATCCTTCCATACCCAGTCCGATATAGAAGAATAAATCACTATCGGCAATTTTCATCATATCTTTTTGGGTGGGTTCGAAGCTATGGGCGTCAGAACCTGGTGGGTAAATGCTATGAACATCTACATACTCACCGCCGATTTGTTCTGTTAAATACTGCAAAGGGTAAACGGTTGTATAAACTGTTAATTGATCACTCTTTGTCGCTTTTTTATCGCTCTCATCTGAGCAGCCAGTAAGTATGAGTAATGCTGAAAATAGTACAGTTAAGGCAATAAGATACTTTTTTCTCAATCTTTTCACTCCTCTAAATCGAAAATAATTCTTGTTTAAATAATATACGAATCGTAGCAATTACGATTTATAGTCCGAATTTGATAATACCTTATTCTGTCTTAAAAAGCAAGAAAAAAATGAACCGGCAAAAACCGATTCATGATATGATTAATGGTGATGGTGAGCTTTACAGGAATGCTCGGAATCAGCATTCTTCTCTTTTTTGGGTGGCACAAAATCTAGTCCGCCTTTATGAAACGGGTGGCATTTAGAAATACGTCTAATCGCAAGGTAACTACCTTTTAAAGCGCCATGTGTCTGTATCGCTTCGATTCCATAGGCAGAACAAGTTGGATAAAAACGACAAGTAGCCGGAGTGAAACGCGAAATATATTTTTGATAAAGTCGGATTCCTCCGATAAGAATTTTTTTCATTGATTTTCACCCTCTAAATTTCAGCTTACATACAGCTTACCACATTTTTGAAAAAAGAAAAGGAAGTGAGTTTTTGTTTATTTATAATGATACACTTGGAAACAAAGTTACAATCTATTTTGAAGCACAGGAAAATAATCCAGACGATGTGCTCATTATACCTAAAACAGAGGACGGTTGGCTTTTTACCGAACACAAAATTCGTGGGCTTGAATTCCCTGGTGGAAAAGGTGAACCAGGAGAAACAAATTTAGACGCAGCGAAACGCGAGCTCATGGAAGAGACGGGCGCAATTAGTGATGAACTTCATTTTGTAGCTGATTATTTGGTCGAATCAGAGGAACGAACGTTTACTAAACGAGTTTATGCGGCGGATGTTATTTCCATTGAATCACTAGATGATTACCTTGAAACAAAAGGCCCTGTCATCATTCTAGGGGAGTTAAGTCGATTCATTTTACAACCGGCTTTTAGCTTTTTTATGCGAGATGCGGGAATGGTCCAAATTGTGCAACAAGCTGAGCGAATCTTAAATGATAAAAACTAGTCAAATAGGGGCAATCTCTGCTATGATTAAAGAAACTGGAGGTGGGAAAATTGGGTATGCCACTAGAGGTAAACACAATGATTGTAACAAAAGGAAAAGAAAAGCGAATTTCTGATAATTTCTTTGAACTAGAAAAATTAGGTTATCGGATTTATCCAATTGATGTGCCAATCGCAGTACGTAAAACAAAAGAAGGCGAAACACTTGGAGAAGCAATCCCTCGTAAACTCGTGTGGGAAAATAATAAAACTATCATTAAATATGAATTAATCGCATTAAATTCAAGTAATTAATTGTGGAGGGGATTTTTTGAAACGGAAGGTTGGAATAATTGGTACTGGTCATGTTGGGAGCGACGTGGCTTTTTCCCTCGTAACTCAAGGGATTTGTGATGAAATTGTGTTAATAGATAAAATCGAAACTAAAGCAGAAAGTGAAGCGTTAGAACTGCGCGATATGGCTTCGATGACGAATTCGTATACTACAATAACTTCGAATGACTGGAGCGCACTAGGTGATGCCGATGTCATTGTCATGGCTGTTGGTCCAGAAACGTTACTGCGCGAGGATCGTATGGAAGAGCTCGTTGAAACAAGTCGGTCAGTGGCTGAGATTGTACCAAAAATTATCGCATCGGGGTTTAAAGGGATTTTTGTGAATATTACGAATCCATGTGATGTGATTACGATGCTTATTCAGAAATTATCTGGGTTTGATCATTCACGAGTATTTGGGACGGGAACATCACTTGATACAGCAAGAATGAGACGAGTAGTAGGAGAAGCATTACATATTAATCCAAAGAGTGTGGAAGGATACGTTCTTGGCGAGCATGGTGAATCACAATTCGTTGCTTGGTCTACGGTGAAAATTGGCGGGGTAAGCATCACGGATTATAAAACAACAACACAACTTGATTTACCAGCATTAAAAGATGCAGTTCGTGGTGGTGGTTGGAATATTTTAATGGGCAAAGGCTGGACGAGTTTTGGAATAGCCACAGCTGCAGCGGGGATTGTCGATGCGATTTTAACAGATGCTAAACAAGTTTTTCCATTAGCTGTATTTTCCGAAAAAACAAATACGTACATCGGACAACCAGCAATCATTGGTGCAAATGGCGTGATAGATATTTTAGAACCGAAACTAACTACAGATGAAGTGGCTAATTTTAATGCATCAGCTGAAGTTATTAAAACAGCTTTTCAGTTAATTGAATAATTAGTTTGCCATGGAGAAAATAGGGGAATAAAATGGCAATAGCTTTTGAAATGGGGAAAACAAATGGGGGTTTATAAAAGGGAGATGGGGATGAATGAAAAGTAAATTTTTTACAGGTATGATGATTTTTTTGCTAGCATTAATTTGTCTTACTGGAATGAAAGCAGAAGCAAAATCGGTGGGAGATATTTCTCCAGATGATATTTCACCGGAAATTTCGGATAATCGCTTTCAATCTGCAGAAGGGAAAGTTTTGCCTAATTTTGAGGTAGACATGTCAATTAGTGATCAAAGTAACGGGAAATTATCGATTGATGAGGATTTTGAATTAACCTCAGATGGTGATATTATTTTGATTGGAACAGTGCAAGGTCAGTACATACAAGGAACCCCCATTTTAAATGAAAATGGGCAATTAAATAAAATTCCAAACCGTGATCAAGGGATTATAATGCGTGTCGATCGAACCACAAAAAAAGTGGAGTGGGCACGTGTTGTTAACTATGAGGACGGTAATTACAATTCACAATATGCAGCTGACAAATGGTTTAGTTCGTATAAATCGATTACAACCAACTCGAGTAAATCTGCCTTTTATGTTGGCGGGGAAGTAGTCAATTATTACGGTGATTCTGGTGGTGGTAGTACATTAATTGTAAAATCAATTGATGCAAATGGTAACTTTCAAATAGCCCATAAATCATACGTTAGTTACGGTGTTCCATCAAGATCAGATCTAACCTATGCCTATTTTATGGATATTCAAATGGAAGGTAACACATTAATCATGTCAGCTTCAGCTAGGTATGCTGCTCAAGGGAAACAGTTTATTCGGTATACTTTAGAACCAGCTTCATTATCGATTACTAAAAATGAATTTAACCCATTAGATAACACTTTCTGGGCCAAATATCAAAGGACCGATGTTCTTAAAATCGATAATAAAGGTCTAATGGCTTATAACGCAGATGTAAATGGTGCGAACCAACTTAAAATGTCTATTCGTGAATCAGAAAATAATTATAAAGAAATTACTTTATTTGATTCTGTTCCTGAAATTTTAGCAAATTCTTCTCCTTATATATTTATGGAAGATCGTGGCGATGGGAATGTGTTTGTGGTCATGTCAACCCCCACCACATGGTATATCGCGCTTGTTAATATCGCGTCAGAACAAGTAGTTGAGACGAAAAAAATGACGATGAACTCCTCTACAACGCTAAACAGTGTGATTTACAGTGAAGGAAAAGGTCTGCTTTTAGGTGGTAGTACACACGCAGAAGAAAGCATTTTCGGCAGTGAGCCATTGAATAAAAATAACGGATATTATTTAGCGCTTGGAAATGATTTGAACGTAACGGATAGCCAGATTTTAAGAACGAATCAACATAATTCATTGACCACTATTATTAATGGCGTCGGCAATAAAGTAGATGGTTTCTTTAGCTATGACGGATTAAATAATGATGGATATATCCAAAATGTAGAGTACCCGAACACCTATGATGTGAACCCGAATGGAGCGATGATTTTTGCAGAATTTAATTTGCAACCAGCTCCAGTGCTTGATACAGGTAATCCAATTTTAGCATTTTATCAAGGGGAACGTCGTGCAGATTTTGATGAACTGGAAGGGGTGAAAGCATACTCTGGAATTGATTCATCAGATATAACAAAATCTATCACTAAAAATACGTTTGATTTATATACTGTAGGCGTACAACAGCAACTTTATCAAATTGAATATTTGCCAGGTAGTGGAAATAAAACCACTGGTACACGAAATATCCAATTGCTTCACCCACTTGAGACCCCAAAACTAGAGAAAAGCTACGCAGATAGCCATGGAGCTTTTAAAGTTGGTGAAGTAGTTCCTGCAAATGCTATTCATGCATTTAATGGTTTAGATAGTGCTAACAATGTGACTTATGTAGTTACCGCAGTAGATGATGAGAAAATAACTGTAGATGCTTCAATTAAGCGAACAGAAGGAACGAAAACAGCTGTAATTAGTAAGGAAATTACACTTATGACTTCGACAGCTGATGAAACTGCAGTAATCGATGTGACGAGTGTGGCTCTAGCAGCTGGGAAGTATACATCCTTAACAGATGTTCGAAGTGAAGGGCATTTTCATATTTATGCAGAAACCATGGATAACGTGTCCATCGATCCTAAATACGTTAAACTAACAGAAGACCCTGAAAACCCAGTTGATTGGAATGCGCCAGGTGTTTATTATGTGACTGCATCACTTGACCCGGCGAGTGGATATACAGCGAAAGATGTGAAAGTAAGTGTCGCTGTAGTTGATGTTGGAAGTCCGAAAGTTATTTCTGTAAACATGAAACCGTACAATCCAACAACCGCTCTTGTCGTTGCGGAAGATGATATTAATGGCGCAGGCGTATATAAAATCAACTGGGCAATTAAAGACGCGAATGGACTTATTATCCAACAAGGTGTGGAAGAGAGTGGTGCTACCATTCGAGTTCAAACGCCAGTTCCAATTGATCTCTCTACATTGAATGATGGCAATTATACCTTGTCAGTATCAGCGGCTGACAGAATTGGTCATACATCAGAAGCTTCAGAAAAAGCGTTCACAGTAGACAGACAAGCGCCAGTTGTGACAGCTGACGACAAGATCACGTATGAAATAAACACCAAGAAAACAGAAGAGCAATTTTTAAACGATGTAAATGTAAAAACGGAAGCCGGAGCGGTGATTAAAACCAATTTTGATACGATGGTGAGAATGGATTCGCCAGGCGATTATACGGTTTTAGTGGAAGCTACCGATGCAGCGGGCAACCAATCTGATCCCATTTATGTCATTGTAACAGTAGAAGATACGGTAGCACCGATTATAAGTGCAGACGAAGCGATTAGTTATAACCAGGGAAATACACGAACAGAAGCACAATTTCTGGCTGATATTCATGCAACAACAGATGAACCAGCAACGATTACAAGTGATTTTGCGGATCAAGTGAAATTTGATACACCAGGAGTCTACGCAGTCACATTAAAGGCAAACGATATTAGCGGAAACCAAGCAATACCAAGAACAGTAAATGTCACAGTTAAAGATGTCATTGCTCCAGTAATTACAGCAGATGAAGCGATTATTTACGAAAAAGGCATAACCAAATCTGCTACTGATTTCTTAACAGATGTGCATGCTGCTACAAACGATGGCTCGGCAATCACCTCTAATTTTGCAACGGTAGTAGATTTAAATACACCGGGGGATTACGATGTCACACTTAACTCGACAGATGCAGGTGGCAATAAATCTGACCCAATCACCGTAACAGTTACCGTACGTGATACAACACCACCAGTTATTACAGCAGATACAACTATCACTTACGAAAAAGGAACCACGAAAACTGCAGCTGCCTTTTTAACGGATGTAAATGCAACAACGAATGACGGCTCAGCAGTAACTTCTAACTTCAACCCAAATAGTTTGAAGCAAGTAGGGACTTATCAAGTGACGTTAAGCGCTATTGATGAAAATGGGAACTATGCTTTGCCAGTCAAGGTAACTGTTATTGTGCAAGATACGCAAAAACCTGTAATATCATCTAGTGCCACAAGCATTACGTATGAACGCGGCGAAAAGAAACAAGAAACAGGATTCTTCCTAGATTTAGCTATTAAAACGGATGACGGCACACCAGTTACAAGTGATTTTGATACAGCGGTAAATCTGGATACAGCGGGAAGTTATACTGTGACGCTAAACGCAGAAGACGAAAGTGGCAATAAAGCAGATCCAGTCACTATTACCGTCATTGTCGCTGATACAGAAAAACCAATTATCACAGCAGATACAACGATAACCTACGCAAAAGGAACAACCAAAACTGCTGCTCAATTTTTAACAGATATCCACGCAACGACGAATGATGGATCAACCATCACGAGCAATTTTGACCCAACTGTCCTTACGCAAGAAGGAACTTACAAAGTCGTATTAAATGCAAAAGATGATAGCAACAACGAAGCAGATCCAGTAACTGTTACTATCACCGTGGTAGATACAAAAGGACCGATTATCAATGCATTAAATACAATCACCTATGAAAGAACTATCAATAAAAACGAAGCGGATTTTTTAGCAGATATTGAAGCAACTACAGATGATGGCTCTACAATAACAACGGATTTTAATAGTAAAGATCTTGATACGGTTGGTACCTACACAGTCACATTAAATGCAGAGGATGCAAGTGGCAATAAAGCAACGCCCGTAAAAGTGACAATGAAAGTAGAAGATAACATTCCTCCCATCATCACAGCTGACCAATCAATCACTTACGAAAGAGGCATTACAAAAACAGAGCAAGCTTTCTACACCGATATTAATGCCGCAACAAGTGACAACAGCGCAATCAGCTCTGATTTTTCGAAAATCGATTTAACAAAAACAGGAAATTATGAAGTCTTACTCCAAGCAACGGATCAAAGTGGAAACAAAGCATTGCCACTTAAAATTAATGTGCTAGTTCAAGATACTATCGCTCCGGTTATAAAAACAACCAGCCGAGAAATAACAAACGAGCGTGGTGTACCAATGACCGAACAACAACTACTTGCAAGAATTGGCGCCAATACAGATGACGGTTCCAAAATAACCACCGATTATAACCCTGCAATTGTTAACACATCAGGGGATTATCTAGTTCATCTGTATGCTGTTGATGCCGCAGGGAACCAAGCCACACCTGTAGAAATTACTATTCATGTAAAGGATACTACCGCGCCAATCATTACGGCAGATAAGAAAATTAGTTATCCTGTTGGAACAGATAAAACGGTAACGGAATTTTTACAAGACATTCATGCTACAACGGACGATGGTTCTAAAATCACGACAGATTTCGATCCAAATATGTTGAAAACAAAAGGAACATATACTATCCACTTAAATGCAGTAGATGCAGACGGGAATAAAGCTAAGACAATCGATGTAAGCCTCACAGTAGAAGAGAAAGTGACGCCGCCGACACCACCGACACCACCGACACCACCGACACCAGATGATGGTGGAAATAATACGAATAACGGCAGCAATGGGACAAATGATAGAAACGCCAATATAACGGTAAATCCTACCAAGCAAAATACTACCGCTACAAATGAAAGCATCCCAGCATTAGGTGATACAACATCAACTATTCCAGTTATCGTAGGTATGTTCCTTTTAGCCACTTCACTTGTTCTTATTAGACGCAAATAAAAAAAGCTAGCGACAAACATGTCGCTAGCTTTTTAGGCTGTTTTAGCTTTTTTCTTTTGTTTAGGTTTTTTTGACTTTCTGGAAATAAAACGAACGAGGCTAATAATAAGAGATACAACATATTCACCGAATGAACCGATGAATATGGCAATAGCTATTTCTGTTTGGGACATCCCGCCGCCGTAAAAACTAATGAAAAATACCACACCACTTGCAATTAGTCCCATAGTTGCTAGGAAATATTTAAACCAATATAAACGAAAAACAAAATCAAATAAACATAAAACTGCTAAAAATCCAAGAAAAATAATCAAGGATAGTGGAATTAAACTCATAGTTACAATCTCCTTTAGTTAAGTAAAACATCTTTTTTATCCATCTATCATACCACAGGTTACAAATAATGATAAGTGAAAAAATAATGAACGCTAATTTTCAGCTAATTTTAGCGGATAGATGACTGTTTTATCATAACACAAAACCGAATTATTATTGCATCTGGCACCAGTTTATGGTATTCTATCTTAGAATTAAAATTTATCTCTTATCCAGAGCGGTAGAGGGACTGACCCTTTGAAGCCCAGCAACCTACACATATAAGTGAAAGGTGCTAATCTGTTGCAGGAGTATTATCTTCTGAACGATGAGAGCAAAGGTATAATTATAGCCTTTCTCTATTCGTGCGCGTTTTGTGCAAAATAGAGAGAGGCTTTTTATATGAGACGTATTTGGAGAGAATTGAAGGAGGAAAATAAATTGGCTAAGAACCGTCATCTATTTACATCAGAATCGGTTTCTGATGGACATCCAGATAAAATTGCAGATCAAATATCTGATGCAATTTTAGATGCAATTATTTCAAAAGATCCGGACGCACGTGTCGCTTGTGAGACTACTGTGACAACGGGTTTAGTATTAGTAGCAGGTGAGATTACCACCTCTGTTTATGTGGATATTCCTAAAATCGTGCGTGATACAATTAAAGAAATCGGCTATACACGTGCAAAATATGGTTTCGATGCAGAAACGTGTGCCGTTTTAACAGCGATTGATGAACAATCCCCAGATATTGCGCAAGGAGTCGACGAAGCACTAGAATCAAGAAGTGGTAAGGAAATCGATGCGGCTATTGAAGCAATCGGAGCGGGAGACCAAGGATTAATGTTCGGTTTTGCAACAGATGAAACAGAAGAATTAATGCCACTGCCAATCTTTTTAGCACATGGCTTAGCACGTAAGTTAACAGAATTACGTAAAACAAATAAATTAGACTACTTGCGTCCCGATGCGAAAACACAAGTAACGGTGGAATACGATGAATTTAATCAACCAGTTCGGATTGATACAATTGTTGTTTCGACGCAACATCATCCGGACATTACGCAAGAGCAAATCGCAAAAGACTTGCACACGTACCTTTTCCCAGAAGTGATTGATGCCTCTTTCTTAGATGAAGATACGAAATACTTTATTAATCCAACTGGTCGCTTTGTTATTGGTGGTCCTCTTGGCGATGCGGGCTTAACTGGGCGTAAAATTATCGTGGATACATACGGTGGTTATGCGCGTCACGGCGGGGGAGCGTTCTCCGGTAAAGATCCGACCAAAGTTGACCGATCGGGCGCTTATGCTGCAAGGTATGTAGCTAAAAATATCGTTGCTGCAGGACTTGCTAAAAAAGTAGAAGTACAAGTCGCGTATGCTATCGGAGTTGCTCGTCCAGTTTCCATTTCGATTGACACATATGGAACAAGTGACTATTCAGAACAAGAATTAATTGATGGCGTTAATGAGCTATTTGATTTACGCCCAGCTGGGATAATTCATATGCTTGATTTGCGTCGCCCAATTTATCGTCAAACAGCTGCATTTGGTCATTTTGGCCGTAGCGATCTTGATTTACCTTGGGAAAGAACCGATAAAGCAGAAGCCTTAAAAAAATTAATCGTAAAATAAGCTTAACCGAACATTTCTTGTAAGGAATGTTCGGTTTTTTTCTTTCCTAAACAGTGCAAAGAAAGTCTAGTTATGATATGATAGACGTTGTGAAAAAAAGATAAAATGATTATCTATATAGAGGAGAAATGTTACCATGTGTGGATTTGTAGGATGCGTACATGACCGCATTACAGAAATTACTGGCGCTGATAAAGAAACCTTTAGACAAATGAACAGTATGATTACGCACCGTGGGCCAGATGATGAAGGATACTTCACAGATGATCACGTGCAGTTTGGTTTCCGCCGTTTAAGTATTATTGATGTAGAAAACGGTCATCAACCGTTAACGTATGAAAATGAACGTTACTGGATTATTTTTAATGGAGAAGTTTATAACTATGTGGAACTCCGTGAGCAATTAGTTGCTGAAGGAATGACATTTGAAACCGAAAGTGATACCGAAGTAATTATCGCTACATATGCGAAATACAAAGAAAAAACAGCAGAACGTCTTCGTGGGATGTTTGGTTTCGTTATTTGGGATAAACAAGAAGAACTTGTTTACGGCGCACGCGACCCATTTGGCATTAAACCATTTTTCTATGCAGAAGAAGATGGCAAATTGTTCATGGGTTCTGAAAAGAAATCCATTCTACATGCTTTAAAAGAAAAAGAATTGGATGAAGTTTCATTACAAAACTATATGACTTACCAATTCGTTCCAGAACCAGATTCCTTAACTAAAAATGTAAAACGTTTAGAACCAGGACATCAGTTCACGAAGAAAATTGGTCAACCAATGGAAATTACTACTTATTGGAAAGCATCTTTTGCACCAGTAACTAAATCAGAAGACGCATGGATTAAAGAAGTGCGTGACGTAATGTACGATTCTGTAAAAATGCATATGCGCTCTGATGTACCAGTTGGTTCATTCCTATCTGGTGGTATTGATTCATCGATTATTGCTGCGATTGCTAAAGAATATCATCCTGCAATCAAAACATTCTCTGTTGGTTTTGAACGCGATGGTTTCAGTGAAATCGATGTCGCAAAAGAAACAGCAGACAAACTTGGCGTAGAAAACATTAGTTATGTTATCTCACCTGAAGAATATATGAAAGAATTACCAAAAATTGTTTGGCATATGGATGATCCACTTGCTGATCCAGCTGCTATTCCGCTTTACTTCTTATCAAGAGAAGCGCGCAAACAAGTAACGGTTGCATTGTCCGGTGAAGGTGCAGATGAACTTTTCGGTGGTTATAACATTTATAACGAACCGAATTCCCTTGCGATGTTTAACAAAATGCCAAGCGTATTTAAATCAATGCTAAATAGCGTGGCGCGCATTATGCCAGAAGGTATGCGTGGTAAAAGTTTCTTAGAACGTGGAACCACTCCGATGGAAGAACGCTATATCGGAAACGCCAAAATGTTCACGGAAAAAGAAAAACAAATTTTACTTCCAAAATATCAAGCTGGTCATGACTATACGAACATTACAGATCCATTTTATGCAGAAACAACGAATTATCATCCTGTAGAAAGAATGCAGTACATTGATATTCATACGTGGCTTCGCGGCGATATTCTTCTCAAAGCTGACCGCATGACGATGGCTAATTCGCTGGAAGTCCGTGTACCTTTCCTTGATAAAGAAGTGTACAATGTGGCAAGAAATATTCCAGATACAATGAAAACAACCAATGGAACAACCAAATATATCTTACGTAAAGCGGCAGCAACATTTGTACCAGAACACGTACTTAACCGCCGTAAACTAGGATTCCCAGTACCAATTCGTCACTGGTTAAAAGACGAAATGAACGCTTGGGTTAAAAACATCATTAAAGAATCACCAACAGATCATTTAATTAACAAACAATACGTTCTAGGATTACTAGACGATCACTGTGCCGGTAAATTCGACTACAGTCGTAAAATCTGGACAGTTGTTATTTTCATGATTTGGTATGATGTATACGTAGCAGATAAATACGATTTTGGAAAATAAAAGAAAACCTAGACAAAGCTATTAATTAGCCTGTCTAGGTTTTCTTTTTTCGATGATAATGACGAATGGGGCATCATTTTTTTGATTAATAAATTGATAAGATAAAACGTGGAAATCTTGTTGTGGGATTGCTTCACAAAAAGTCACAACAGCATCTTTTTCGATTTTTCCAGCAGGGTGGCCGTGATATATAACGAGAATAATGACGCCACCAACTTCGAGCAGCTGCATTAAATGACCAATGCTTTCTAGCGTCGAATCAGCGGTTGTTGTAATTTCTTTGTCGCCACCTGGTAAATATCCAAGATTAAAAATAGCGGCGCGAACAGGTCTGGATGTGTACGCAGGGATACGTGCATGGCTAGCGCAAACGAGCTCCACTTGCGAAGAAACACCCGCATTTTCTAAACGAGCCTTCGTCGCATCAACAGCCATTTGTTGAATATCAAATCCAAGTACATGCCCATTAATACCAACAAGTTCCGCTAATAAAAGCGTATCGTGTCCATTACCACAAGTGGCGTCAATCACATAATCACCAGGACGAACTACTTTTCGTAGCGTATCATGAGCGAAGGGGAGAATGCCTCTTAAATTCATTCAGAAATCACTTCCACAGGTTGATAGTGTTTCCCTTGCCAGCTATCTCTTCGAACAAGTTCTGCATCAATCGCATTCAACACTTCAAACTTATTTAAACTCCAAACAGGGCCAATTAAATCATCTACGCCACCATCACCAGTAATCCGGTGAATAACCATCTCAGGCGGTAAGATCTCTAGTTGATCAGCGACTAAGTTTACATAGCCATCCCGAGTTAAAAATTCTAAGTCACCTTTTTTATAATCTTCTACCATTGGCGTTCCTTTTAATAAATGGAGCAAATGGATTTTGATACCATCCACGCCACTTTCGACTACTTTCCGCGTTGTTTCCATCATCATTTCTGGTGTTTCTTTTGGAAGACCGTTAATAATGTGGGTACAAATCCGGATATTGTGCTTTTGCAGTTTGTGCACTCCTTCTAGATAACAATCATAATCATGCGCCCGGTTGATTAAGCGGCCAGTCTCATCATGAGCAGACTGCAATCCAAGCTCCAACCATAAATAAGTACGTTCATTCAACTCAGCTAAATATTCCACCACATCATCTGGCAAACAGTCCGGTCTTGTCGCAATCGAAAGCCCAACTACACCCGGCTCATTCAAAACAGTTTCAAATTTCTCACGTAACTCGGCAACCGGTGCATGTGTATTCGTGAAAGCTTGGAAATAAGCGATACATTTCCCGTCTTTCCATTTCGTTTGCATCTTGTCGCGCACTTGCTGGAATTGTACTTTTAAATCAAGCGCTCGGTTGCCAGCAAAGTCCCCAGAACCAGCCGCGCTACAAAATGTACAACCACCATGCGCTACCGTACCGTCACGATTGGGACAATCAAAGCCGCCATCAAGCGCCACTTTGTATGTCTTTTGCCCAAATTCTTCTCTTAAGCAGTAGTTCCATGTATGATATCTTTTATTATCATTGCTATATACAAATGGATTCGTTTGTTTCACTAGTTTTAGACTCCTTCAAATGAAATTCTCCATTCATTTTAGCACATTTTGTTAGGAAAGTTAGATAAATCTTCAGAGCGCTTGCTAAAAAAATGAAATTCAGCTACAATAAGACTAATGAATTTTGCGAAAAAGCGATGAATTGGAGTAGTAATCTGCATATTTTGATGTGAAGAGAGCTGACGGTTGGTGCAAGTCAGTCACAAAATCCGGATGAACTTACCATGGAGCTTGGGTGTATCTCCGTTTTCCGCGTTAAGGAATTGATAAGTTGAGTGGTCAAACACTAATGTGGGTGGTACCGCGGGAGAAGCATCTCTCGTCCCATGGCGATAAGCCGTTGGGATGTAGGGATTTTTTTGTAGCCAAAATTCGATATTTTAAGGAAAAGAGGATGAGTAAAGTGACATTTAATCACAAAAAAATGGAACCAAAATGGCAACAATATTGGAGTGAACATAACACTTTCAAAACAACAGAAGATAAAAATAAAGATAACTTCTATGCACTAGATATGTTCCCTTACCCATCTGGAGCAGGTCTTCACGTAGGACATCCAGAAGGTTATACAGCAACAGATATTTTGTCTCGTATGAAACGAATGCAAGGGAAGAACGTCCTTCATCCAATCGGTTGGGATGCTTTTGGTCTTCCTGCAGAGCAATATGCAATTGATACTGGTAACGACCCAGAAGAATTTACCGCACTGAATATTGCCAACTTTACTCGCCAAATTAAATCACTTGGTTTTTCCTACGACTGGGACCGTGAAATCAATACAACAGATCCTGAATATTATAAATGGACACAGTGGATTTTTGAAAAACTATATGAAAAAGGTTTAGCTTATGAAGCCGAAATCGCTGTAAACTGGTGTCCGGCACTTGGTACAGTTTTAGCCAATGAAGAAGTTATCGATGGCAAAAGTGAACGCGGTGGCTTCCCAGTTTTCCGCAAACCAATGCGTCAATGGATGCTTAAAATCACCGCGTACGCAGATCGTTTGCTAGATGATCTTGATCTAGTGGATTGGCCTGAAAATATTAAAGATATGCAACGTAACTGGATTGGTCGTTCAGAAGGCGCAGAAGTTACTTTTAAAATTAAAGATAGCGATGAAACGTTTAATGTCTTTACCACACGTCCAGATACACTTTTTGGCGCAACATATACCGTTTTTGCACCAGAACACGAACTTATCGAAAAAATCACAACACCAGAACAAAAAGAAGCAGTTGAAGCTTATAAAAAACAAGTAGAACTTAAAAGCGAACTGGAAAGAACCGACCTTGCAAAAGATAAAACAGGTGTCTTCACAGGAGCTTATGCGATTAATCCAATCAACGGCGAAGAAGTGCCAATTTGGATTGCGGACTACGTGTTGATTCAATATGGAACAGGTGCGATTATGGCCGTACCAGCTCACGATGAACGTGACTTTGAATTTGCGCAACAATTTGGTTTGAATATTCGTCCTGTTCTTGAAGGCGGCGACGTGACAAAAGAAGCATTCACTGGCGACGGACCACATATTAACTCCGATTTCTTGAACGGACTAGCTAAAGCCGAAGCGATTACCGCTGCAATTGATTGGCTAGAAAAAGAAGGCATCGGTAGCCGTAAAATCACGTATCGTTTGCGCGACTGGTTGTTCAGCAGACAACGTTACTGGGGTGAACCAATTCCAGTTATTCACTGGGAAGACGGGGAAACAACGCTTGTACCAGAAGACGAACTACCACTACTTCTGCCAAAAGCAACAGAAATCAAACCATCAGGAACAGGCGAATCACCACTTGCTAACTTGCATGACTGGGTAAACGTAACAGACAAAAACGGTCGAAAAGGTCGTCGCGAAACAAATACAATGCCACAATGGGCTGGCTCAAGCTGGTATTTCTTGCGTTATATCGATCCAAATAACAGCGAAGCAATTGCTGACAAAGAAAAACTAGCAGAATGGCTTCCAGTTGACGTTTATATCGGCGGGGCAGAGCATGCAGTGCTTCACCTTCTTTATGCACGTTTCTGGCATAAATTCTTGTACGATATCGGTGTAGTTCCAACAAAAGAACCTTTCCAAAAACTATTTAACCAAGGTATGATTCTTGGCGAAAATAACGAAAAAATGTCCAAATCAAGAGGTAATGTTGTTAACCCTGATGAAGTAGTAGAAAAATACGGCGCAGACACACTTCGCTTGTACGAAATGTTCATGGGACCACTAGAAGCTTCGATTGCATGGAACGAAAATGGACTGGAAGGTGCACGTAAATTCCTAGACCGCATCTGGCGCTTGCTAGTAACTGAAGAAGGCACACTCGCTGAAAAAGTGACAACTGATGCGAATGCTAACTTAGAAAAAGCATATCATCATATGGTGAAAACAGTTACCAACCATTACGAAAACCTGCGTTTCAATACCGGGATTTCGCAACTGATGATTTTCATCAATGAAGCATATAAACAAGATACGATTCCAAAACAATATGTCGAAGGTTTCGTTCAACTCTTGTCACCAATCGCACCACACCTTGCAGAAGAATTATGGGAAATCCTAGGTCACACCGAAACAATCAGCTACGTAGCTTGGCCAACATACGACGAAACAAAACTAGTAGAAGATGAAGTAGAAATCGTACTTCAAGTAAACGGCAAAGTAAAAAGCAAAATCACCGTTGCCAAATCTCTCGAAAAAGAAGAACTAGAAAAAATTGCACAAGAAGACAACAAAATGAAAGAAAACCTAGAAGGCAAAACAATCCGTAAAGTGATTGTCGTTCCAGGGAAACTTGTAAATATTGTTGCGAACTAATAATGGAAACTGCTGGCTTCTGGCTGGCAGTTTTATTTTTGACTAATTTTTTGGTATAATTACGGAAAATGGAATGGAGAAAAGTTAATGAGTAATGGTAGTATTATCAATCGAATAGAAGGTATTTTAAATGATTTGCCGAAGTCAGAGAAAAAAATTGGCCAAGCAGTATTAGCAAATCCAGAATTTACAACTACTGCATCGATTCATAAACTAGCTCAACAAGCAGATGCAAGCGGTGCGGCCGTTATCCGTTTCTGTAAATCAATCGGACTTCAAAGTTTTCCAGAACTAAAAAGACAATTATCATTAGATTTGGCTCAACCGCAAAAGAAAGGCTATTATGATATTGAACCAAATGAAGATTTTCATACCATCACAGAAAAACTAGTTTCTAACATGATTCAAACGATGAACGATACGGCTAGCCAACTAGATGAAGCCAAAGTTTTAGAGGCATGCGAATTACTCGGCGAAGCAGATACTATTTATACATACGGGGTCGGGGCTTCTTGGTTAGTAGCAGAAGATATTTCGCAAAAGTGGCTGCGTGCAGGGAAACATGTTTTAGCTACGCAAGATGCACATGTTCTAGCAATGGCTTTTGCAACGGGGAAGAAGAAAGCCGTTTTTATTGCTATTTCTAACAGTGGAGAAACATCAGAAGTCTTGCAACTCGTAGATCAAGCCAAACTGAACAACGTCATTGTTATTAGTCTTACACGTTTTGGTAGCAATAAGCTGAAGGAAAAAGCAGATTTATCTTTAGAAACTTCTCGTGCTCCAGAAGCTGAAATTAGAAGTACCGCAACAAGTTCAAGACAAGCGCAATTGCTAGTAATTGACATTTTATTTTACTATTATGCATCCCATCACTACGACGAAATGATTCAACAAATTAAACATTCTCGAGAGGCCACGAATCGTTTTAGAGAATAATAGAAGATAGGTAGTAGCTTAATAATTAAAGCTACTGCCTATTTTTTTACTAGCAATTATAAATAAAAATTTTAATATTAAAATTATATATTGAAATTTTATTTCATTTATATTATACTGTGTTGGAAGGAGTGGTTAAAATGTTAGAGAATTTAGCAACAGAAGAACGAAATGAAAAAACGATTGACTTAGACACACTTTCTCCAAAAGAAATTTTAGCAGTAATGAATGAAGAAGATTTAACAGTTCCAATAGCTATAAAAAAGGTCTTACCTCAAATCGAGTTAATTGTAAGCGGTGTCATCTCGTGCTTTCAAAAAGGTGGCCGTTTGATTTATCTTGGTGCCGGAACAAGTGGAAGATTAGGAGTACTTGATGCAGCTGAATGTGTTCCAACTTTCGGGGTCTCAAAGGAGCAGGTCATTGGCTTAATCGCAGGTGGTGAAAAAGCTTTTGTAGCTGCAATAGAAGGTGCGGAAGATTCAAAAATACTTGGCGAAAACGACTTAAAGCAAATTAAGTTAACTGCAAACGATTTTGTTATTGGTATTGCTGCAAGTGGTAGAACGCCTTATGTAATTGGCGCACTTGATTACGCCAAATCTGTCGGGGCTAAAACCGGAGCAATTTCTTGTAATGCTAATGCAAAAATTTCAGCGCACGCCGATATAGCCGTAGAAGTTGTGACCGGAGCAGAAATTTTAACAGGTTCTACTAGGTTAAAAGCAGGAACAGCTCAGAAACTAGTATTAAATATGATTTCAACAGCTTCAATGGTTGGAATTGGAAAAGTGTATAAAAATTTGATGGTGGACGTTTTACCAACAAATAAAAAATTAGAAGAGCGCTCTAAACGAATTATTATGGAAGCTACAGAGGCTGATTACGAAACAGCAAATAAATTTTATGAAGCAGCTGAAAAACATGTCAAAGTTGCCATTGTCATGATCTTAACCAATTCAACCAAAGAAATAGCGTTAGAAAAATTAAGTGAAGCAAAAGGGTTTGTTCGAAACACCATTCAAAAATAAGGAGCTGGAATAATGACAAAAGAAGCAGAAATTGGAAAACAAATATTTATTCATGTCGGTGGAATGGAAAACGTTTCAAGAATTGCACATTGTATGACACGAGTTCGATTGGGGATAGTTGATAGTGACCTTGTTGATGTAGCTGGATTAAAAAAAGTTCCGGGTGTTATCGGTGTTGTAGAAGATGATACTTTACAGATTATTGTTGGACCAGGAGTTGTGAACAAAGTGGCCGGCGCAATGGCAGAAATGGCTGGTGTTAAAATTGGCGAAACGATTCAAGAAAATTTGGATAGCGGCACAAAAACTGGTAAGGAATTAGTCGAAGAAAAAGCATCCAAAACAAAAGCTGAATTAAAAGCAAAACAAAATAATTCATCTGGTTTTAAAAGATTACTAAAATCAATCTCTAATATTTTTGTTCCACTAATTCCGGGTTTTGTTGGAGCGGGATTAATTGCTGGTATTGCAGCAATTATTTCTAATAATATAACAGCTGGAAATTTAGATGCTGCTGTTTGGACTCAATATATTGATATTTTAGGAGTTATTAATAAAGGAATATTTGCCTTCTTAGCTATTTATGTAGGGATTAATACCGCGAATGAATTTGGTGGAACACCTGTACTCGGTGGTGGAATCGCTGGGATAACATTGCTTTCCGGATTAGCAGAAGGACATACAATTACAAACATTTTCACGGGGGATCCTATCGTAGCCGGACAGGGTGGGATTATTGGCGTATTATTAGCAGTTTGGTTAATGTGCGTACTTGAAAAAAACTTGCGCAAAATCATCCCGAATGCGATAGATATTATTTTTACGCCAACGCTTGTATTACTTATTATTGGTTTAGTAACTATTTTCTTAATTATGCCTTTTGCAGGACTTGTATCAGATGGTTTAGTTAATGGTATTAATTGGGTAATCGAAGTTGGAGGAGTATTCGCAGGTTTTGTGCTAGGGACGTTATTCTTACCAATGGTTATGTTTGGGTTACATCAAGTTTTAACACCCATCCATGTAGAAATGATTGCTCAAAATGGTTATACTATCTTACTTCCTATTCTAGCTATGGCAGGTGGCGGACAAGTTGGTGCAGCAATCGCGCTTTGGATTCGTTGTCGTAAAAATAAACCACTAGTAAATATGATTAAAGGGGGCCTTCCGGTTGGAATTTTAGGTATCGGTGAACCATTAATTTATGGGGTAACAATACCACTTGGGAAACCTTTTCTTACAGCTTGTCTCGGAGGCGGTATCGGTGGGGCAGTAATCGGCTACTTTGGTAACGTCGGAGCAATTGCAATCGGCCCATCAGGAGTTGCACTTATCCCACTAATCGCGAATAATGAATGGCTTTCTTACGTCATCGGATTAATTGCAGCATATTTAGGTGGATTCATTTTAACTTATTTCTTTGGTACACCAAAAGACGCAATGAATAGCGTAGAATTGTAAGAAGTAATTGCTGTTCCACGGAAATTTGTACACATTGAAGTGAATTGATTAGAGAAGCTTCGAAATTAGTTTTATTACTAATTTCGAAGCTTTTTTACGCAGTTAGCATAACAAATAATGAAACCGTTTTGATAGTATTAAAGTAAAACGGGGTGTCAACGACGAAAAACAATATAGATTACATTAAAACAGTACAAAACATAAAAAGTTTTTTTGATGAATTTCAATATTTGGTTTTTCTGCTAGGTTCTAAAATAAAATAAAGCTCAATACAGACGGATTAATAGAAATAAAAGTGTTAACAGGCAATAAAATAAGTTTGACTCCTATAGGTCACTTAGTTCAATTTTACTTGGGAATATTAAATGACATGAAAGCACTACATCGCTTTATTTTAATTAAATGTTATATTGAGATAAACAAAAAGATATTTTAACGATGTTGGAAATGCCTTATGAAATTGCGCAATTTAAAAGAATAAAAAAACATGCTGTTCTTAGTTTAGCCGAAAAGCTTGAAATGATTGTTGAAAAAAATTAGTTATCGAAGAAAGAAGATATGTACCACGGGTTGCATATTTCCTGTTTTTATGGTATATTAGGAAACGGTGTTAAATCACACACGCACGGTGACAGACTGAGAAGGTGCTTAACGACTTGTTCGCTTAAGTTTTTCAGCTGGTTGATCCATGCGGAGGGCGGTTATCCGCAAAAAATAAACCAATAGGAGGGAATAACACAATGCCTGTTATTTCAATGAAACAATTACTCGAAGCAGGAGTTCACTTCGGCCACCAAACTCGCCGTTGGAACCCAAAAATGAAGAAATATATCTTCACAGAAAGAAATGGTATTTATATCATTGACCTACAAAAAACAGTGAAAAAAGTAGACGAAGCTTTCAACTTCATGCGTGAAGTAGCTAGCGACAACGGAACTATCCTGTTTGTAGGAACTAAAAAACAAGCTCAAGAATCCGTTCGCGACGAAGCTATCCGTTCTGGACAATATTTCGTGAATCATCGTTGGTTAGGTGGTACTTTAACTAACTTTGAAACTATTCAAAAACGTATTCAACACCTTAAAAAAATCGAAAGAATGGAAGCAGATGGAACTTTTGAAGTCCTTCCTAAAAAAGAAGTTGTCCTTCTTAAAAAAGAACAAGAAAAATTAGAACGCTTCTTAGGCGGAATCAAAGACATGAAAGGTCTTCCTGATGCATTATTCATCGTTGACCCACGCAAAGAACGTATTGCGGTTGCAGAAGCTCGTAAACTTCATATTCCTATCATCGGTATTGTTGATACAAACTGTGATCCGGATGAAATCGACTACGTAATCCCTGCAAATGATGACGCTATCCGCGCGGTTAAACTTTTAACTGCTAAAATGGCTGACGCTATCATTGAAGTGAACCAAGGGGAAGAGTTAACGGAAGCGGAAGTTGCTCCTGTAGAAGAAAAAGCTACAGAAGAAACTACTGAAGCATAAGATTTTATTTGAAACTTTCAAGGTGATAAGGCACTATTCTTATCACCTTTTTTAAAGAGAAAAATTGGAGGGAAAATAAATGGCTAATATTACAGCTCAAATGGTAAAAGAATTACGCGAAAAAACTGGTGCTGGTATGATGGATTGTAAAAAAGCGCTTGTAGAAACAGAAGGAGATATGGAAAAAGCAATTGACTATCTTCGTGAAAAAGGAATCGCTAAAGCTGCGAAAAAATCTGATCGTGTTGCTTCTGAAGGTATGACTCATGTAATCAGCAATGAAAAACATGCCGTAGTACTTGAAGTAAATGCTGAAACAGATTTCGTTGCTAAAAACGATAACTTCCAACAATTAGTTGACGCTTTAGCTAAACAAATTCTTGCAGTTCGTCCAGATACCTTAGAAGATGCGCTTAAAACAGAAATGCCTAATGGTCAAACTGTTCAAGACTACATCACTGAAGCAATTACAAAAATCGGTGAAAACATTTCCCTTCGTCGTTTTGAAGTAAAAGAAAAAGCAGACAACTCTGCTTTCGGTGAATACATCCACATGAACGGACGTATTGGTGTTCTTACACTTCTTGAAGGAACTACTGATACTACTGTTGCAAAAGACGTTGCAATGCACATCGCTGCAATCAACCCTAAATACATTTCTCGTGAAGACGTTTCTACTGAAGAAGTGGAACACGAAAAAGAAGTATTAACTCAACAAGCGTTAAACGAAGGCAAACCAGCTAATATCGTTGAAAAAATGGTAGAAGGCCGTTTGAAAAAATATCTAAGCGAAATTTCCTTAGAAGACCAACCTTTCGTTAAAAACCCAGACATCACTGTAGGTGACTACGTGAAACAAAGCGGTGGTAAAGTTGTATCATTCGTACGTTTCGAAGTAGGCGAAGGAATCGAGAAAAAAGAAGATAACTTTGTTGAAGAAGTAATGAGCCAAGTGAAAAAATAAATCCACTTTAAATTGATTTTATATGATATCAAAACCCCGTATTTTCTTAGGAAATACGGGGTTTTTATTTTTTTTGATTTCATTTGAATATCACACAATATCAAATGATTGTGGGATTTTTTTAATTTTATTTTATCCCAAAATTTTCTAGATTTCTTACAATCTGTCTTTCATCGTACTCATTAATTTTTCTCGTGTCTCGTCTGTCGTAGGTGAATAATTATACTATATTATTCACCTAGTAATAAATAAAACTGATAAATAATTAAATAAATAAGGAATATTCATAAGTGAAATAACGCATATCTTGGATTGATATGTATTTTTTGTGATAAATAGAAACAGGAATGTTTAAAATGTGAATAGTAACTGATAATGAGTATTATCTTATAACCAAAAAACTTAATGATACTCACGTTGTGTAAAAATATCTCCAAATAAGCTCCATTTTCTAGTCGTTCACGACAAGAATCGGACATTTCATTACATTTTTGGTTATACATCGCTTTTTTATGATACTCTTGCATTGCAACTATTGATTACAAAAAGGAGGCAACAAGATGAACAGAAAGATGAGATTATTAAAAGGACTAATGGCTTTCATTGTAGGTGTAAGCATTATAGCAACCCCAATTATTACAGTCTACGCAGCAAGTAATAAAGTAGCCATTTCGATGAACCGTCGAGCTGTAAATGGTGCTACAAATGGAAAATATCATTCATTGAACAAAGGAACGGTTAAATTGAAAGTTTCGGCTAAAGGTTTCGGGAATAGTAACTCCAACTCGTGGGTAACTTTGCACAAAGAGAAATTTGGAATAGATGATTATTTTGGCAGAGTCAGTATTTCTTCAGGAAAGAATTATTTTTATAAAAATAAGACAAAAGAATTTCCAACAAAAGCAAATGCGAAATCAAGTAAATACTATTTAAAAGCTGAAAAAGCGATGGATTGGTACACAGTGAAAATCGAAGGAACCATTAGTAACTAAGAATTAGGAGAGTTAACATGCTTAGATTTTCTGGATTAGTAATGACAATCGCTTTAATTGTATATATTGTCTTTTTCTTATTAAGATGGTTGAAAAGACGAGAAAAATTAGAGATGATTATCTTTAAAACATGTTTATATGTATATGCTTGTGGTGTAATCAAGTATACAATTTTTCCCCTTATGTTAAATGCTTTCTTGATAGAAGATACAAAAATATTTGTAACAGGCCCTTATATGAATTTAATTCCTTTTAATTCAATAAGTGAAATGTTTATTGCAGAAAGAGAATCCGCTGCTTTTCAAATAGTTGCAAATATTATTATGTTTGTTCCCCTTGGAATGCTTTTACCATTATGTTATCCAAAATTAAGATGGAAAAGTGTTTTTGCTATAAGTTTTATAGCAACCGTCGGGATTGAACTTGCTCAATTATTACAGGATCTTATTTATCAATCGCCCTTTAAGTTTGTCGATATTGATGATGTAATACTGAACTTTTCTGGGAGTATTATTGGATATATGATTTTTGTTATGTTTAGGCCTTTGTTAAGGAAAATGGGATTATACCCAAATGTATAAAAAATTAAAGACATCTAAGTAAAATTATTAGATGTCTTTTTTATTATAGTATTGTTGTAAAGTGCACATCACACAACTTCAGAACTATTGTCATATCAACGCGTTTAAAAACTTATTATTTGTTCCAAGTGAAATAAATCTATTAATGATTTAACCCCGTATTTGCTACACCTTAAATAGATATTAACACAAAGGAAGTACAACATGAAAAAAATCATCAAGATTATTTTTATTGGATACATTATGGACGATGATTCAAACAAAAGAAGGGATGGATTCACCGCTCTGGCTTCCATTGCTTTACTAAGTTAATATACCGCTCATGAATATTTATGCGATAAAAATATAATATTTTATATATTGAGAGAGATAATTGTATTAAATATTCATGGGTAGTTCCTATTAGGTGAACATTTAGTGAAGTATATGTCATAAAATGAATAAAAAACTAATAATCGCTCTAAAACGAGTGGAAATAGGCCTTTTTAGGCAAAGTTATTTCAGAAAGAGTAAGAATAATTCTAAATAAGAATGCTTTTTAGTCATTCACGACATAAAACAGACATTTCATTACATTTTTGGTTATACACTCAGTTTTCGTGTTACAATTTTTTTGTTCGATGAAAGGTAATAAAAAGCACAGTCTACTACGGGAAAATGATGGGTGATTGTATGTTTTAAAGTGAGGTGAATACAAAAAGGGAGTGAGTTTGTAAGATAATAGTTTGTTTTATGACAATATGTTTGAGGCTACACTTTATTAATTATTACATACAAAGAGGGAGAGCGGAGAATGAAAAAAATTATATCATTATTAGTAGCATTTGTATGTTTGTGGAGTATTTTACTTCCAGGACATGAAGCAGATGCAGCGGCAAAAATCAATAGCTGGGACTTAGTAGATTCTAGTAAACACCTAGATTACTCGGGGAATTCAAAGTATATGTCATTTATTCGATCTGGCGCTAATACTTGGAATGCTTATAAAAAAGGAGTTATTAGACCAGCTTCAGGAGCGAATAAATCAGACGTATATTGTAGTGATATTTCAGCCAATAATAATATCAATGCAACGACTTATAGTAACGGGAAAATTACTTTTAACAAGAAAAATATGGATAAAAAAAATAATGCTGGGAAACAAAATGTTGCTACACATGAGTTGGGACATGGCTTGCGACTCGGGCATAATGCTTCTAGTGACGTAATGTATCAGTATAGCACGTCCAAAACTACTTTATCTACAAATGATAAACAATCCTATGATGCAGCATATAAAAAATATTAAAAAGGGGTACTAACATTGAAAAAAACAACTATGGGAATAATCGCTTCAGCAATTAGTATTTTAACTATCGGGTGTTTTTTAACAATAAACACATATGCCGAAAAAGCTGAACCAAAGAAGAAAGAAGTACCAACATATGCCATTTTTTCTGATTATACACTGGATGTAGATAATCCAGATGAAGTGGTCGAGGATGCAGATTATGTGTTTGTAGGGAAAGTAACAGAAGAAACTGGAACAATCTATAAAAATAAAACGCCAATCGAACAAGAAGATGGTTCAATCGAGTATATTGGTGAAGCTTATACAAATTACAAAGTAGAAGTCATTTCGAATTTGAAGAATGAACTAACGCTGAATAAGGAAATTGCACTTGAAAAACAGGGTGGTATTCGTGAAGATGGTTCTGCTTATGATGTTTTTGAAGATGACCAGTTACCAGAAGAAGGCGAAATCTATATTTTCACTGCTTATACGCAAGACGATGGATCACTCCTTGTAGCAGGTGGGAATTCTACCATTTCTTTCGATGAAAAAACGAAAAACATTGATACAGAAAAAGAAGTGAGCAAAACGGAAGAGTTTGAATTATATGAAGAGGCCGTTGAAAATCAAGTTACTTCCAACGAAAATTAAATAAGCCATTATAAAGCATAGCGATTCTGGCATGAATCGTTATGCTTTTTTATATAGTCGAAGGATTTCGAGAAAAAGCCTAATAAAAATAATTTTTAAACAATTTGCAATTATTTGTTGCGCTTTCAAAAAAAATCGGTTAAACTAATAACGTTGCATAATAAAACAAAGGAGGAATGGACGATGAATAATTATATGAAGACTTCAAACAAGGCATTATTGCGCTTAAAAATAGAATTTATTTCACCGGATCATTTCACGAACAAGGGAACTCTCCTTTAATTTGGTTTTATTTTATACAAAGTGGTGACAAATAAATATATTTTTTCGGGTAATAATGGGCAGAAATAGGTCCATTATTTTTATTTGTCCAATTTTAAGGAGAAAAGGGAGGGATTGTTGTTTGAAAATTTATAAAGCATTGGGTTGGTTTTTTAAAGAAAATTGGAAATCTTATGCATTTGGAGTAACCATTTTGTTTACGATTGCGCTTTTACAGTTAGTTCCGCCGCAAATTATTGGCTATACGGTTGATGCCGTAACGAACGACTCACTGACAAAAGACAAATTGATTAAATGGATGATTATTCTAGTTGTAGCAGCGATTCTTGCATACGGTGGTCGCTATGTTTGGCGGATGTTAATTTTTGGTTCTGATAATAAATTACAACGCACTTTACGTTTACGATTATTTGAACATTTTACCAAGATGTCGCCATTTTTCTTTCAACGTTATCGTACTGGGGATTTAATGGCCCATGCGACGAATGATATTACAGCTATTCAACAAGTTGCGGGGATTGGCGTTTTGACCCTATCAGATTCTGTTCTAACAGGGGGAACGGTTATTGCGACAATGGCAATAACGATTGATTGGCGCCTAACCTTGATTGCATTACTTCCAATGCCGTTTATGGTACTCGGAAGTTCGATTTTAGGTAAAAAGTTGCACGACCGTTTCCACGGAGCACAAGCCGCTTTTTCAATGTTGAATGATAAAACGCAAGAGAGTATTTCTGGCATTAAAGTAACACGGACATTTGGACAAGAGAAAGAAGATATTCAAGATTTTGCAAAACAAACCAAAGAAGTCGTTCAAAAAAATATTTCTGTCGCTAAAGTGGATGCGATGTTTGATCCGATGATTTCCATTATTGTGGGGATTTCATTTGTTCTTTCACTAGGATTTGGCGCGAAATTCGTTGTGGATGGAGAGTTGACTATTGGACAAGTGATTGCTTTTTCGAACTACTTATTCTTATTAATTTGGCCGATGTTAGCATTTGGATTTTTGTACAATATTATTCAACGCGGGAATGCTTCTTATGATCGTGTGCAACATTTACTCGCCGAAAAAGAAGATGTACTTGACCAGGAGGGCGCACTAGATACGGTTCCAGTTGGGGACTTACAAGTTGCAATGGACAAATTTACCTATCCTGATGAGAGTGAACCAGTCTTGTCAGATATTCATTTTGAATTAAAAGCTGGGGAAACACTGGGTATTGTTGGTCGAACTGGTTCTGGGAAAACATCCTTATTAAAGCTTTTAATGCGAGAATATGATACGTATGAAGGTAAGATTGCTTTTGCTAACGTGAAAATTCAAGACTATACGGTTCGAGCTTTACGAGAAGCAATTGGCTATGTGCCGCAAGATCAGTTTTTATTCTCCACAACGGTACGAGATAATATTCGTTTTGGAAAACCAGATGCACCGCAAGAAGAAGTGACGAAGATTGCAAAGCTTGTGGCTGTAGATGAAGATATTCTTGGTTTTGAAAATGGCTATGATACGATTGTCGGCGAGCGCGGGGTTTCACTCTCTGGTGGTCAGAAGCAACGTCTTGCTATCGCACGAGCGCTAATTATGAATCCTGAATTGCTTATTTTAGATGATGCACTTTCGGCAGTAGATGCGAAAACAGAAGAACAAATTTTAGCTAATTTAAAAGAGAATCGTTCGGATAAAACGACAATCATTAGCGCACACAGACTTAGCTCTGTCGAACATGCGAATCTAATTATCGTGATTGATAAAGGGCAGATCGTGGAACGTGGAACGCATAAGGAACTAATGGCTTTAGATGGCTGGTATGCAGAAATGTTCCACGAGCAACAACTGGAAGAAGCACTAGAAGAAGGGGGTGCAGCAGATGGAAGCGATGAATGAACAAGATGAAATGTTAGTGATGTCCGGTAAAGAACATCGCGAGGTTTTAAAAAGAATGCTTAGTTATACCAAATATCATATTCCGAGTTTGATTTGGACAGGTGTGCTTGTTCTTCTCGTAACGCTTGCGGATGTCTTTGCACCAATCTTGATTAAGATATTTTTGGATGATTATTTAACACCGATGAATTTGGAAATGCAGGCTTTGCTAATTCTTGGTGCGGGATATTTGGGACTTACGATTGGGAAATCAGTTGTTTGGTATTTCCAACTGCTGTTCTTCCAAAAAATCGCGCTTGAAATTGTGCAACAAATGCGGATTGATATTTTTACAAAACTTCATTCGCTAGGTATGCGTTATTTTGACAAAACGCCTGCAGGAAGCATTGTGTCGCGCGTGACAAATGATACCGAAGCGGTGAAAGATATGTTTATTAATGTGCTTTCAACAGCGATCCAAAGTTTGTTTATGCTTGTAGGGATTTATGCGGCGATGTTTGCGCTCAATGTTCAATTAGCGTTATATAGTTTGCTGTTATTCCCACTTATTGTCTTTATTATTTTTGTTTACCGGAAATACAGTTCGCAGTTTTACCGGGCGAGACGAGAAAAATTAAGTCAATTAAATGCAAAAATTGCTGAGTCGATTTCAGGAATGTCGATAGTTCAACAATTTAATCAAGAGCGTCGTTTAGTAAAAGAATTTGAGAAAATCAATAAAGATTACTATGACGTCGGAATGAAAAATATCAAATTTAATGCGCTATTACTTGGACCGGCGATTGATTTGATTTACGCGTTGGCTGTAGTGATTATTCTTAGTTTCTTTGGTGCAGAGTCATTAATAGGACCGGTAGCGATTGGTACAATTTATGCCTTTATTAGTTACTTTGATCGTTTTTTAGAAGCGATTTATAATGTAATGGAACGGCTAGCAATGTATCAAGAGGCGATTACGGCGGCTTCCCGAGTATTTCGTATTATGGATGAAACAGAAGAAGTGCCAGCCCAATTGAACGATCCAGAGGCAAAAATCACACGCGCTAAAATTGAGTTTAAAGATGTTTCGTTTGCTTATGAAGGTGGGCGTGACGTTCTTAAAAATATTAGCTTTACGGCTGAACCAGGACAAACGGTGGCGCTTGTTGGCCATACTGGGAGCGGGAAAAGTTCCATTATCAATTTAATGATGCGTTTTTATGAATTTGAACGTGGCGATATTTTAATTGATGGTAAGTCGATTAAGTCTCACGAAATTACAGAACTGCGTAAGAAAACTGGACTAGTTTTGCAAGATAGTTTTATGTTTTATGGGGATATTAATACAAATATTCGCCTCTACGATAAAAGCATTACAGATGAACAAATTGTGGATGCTGCGAAATTTGTTCAAGCGGATGGCTTTATTCAAACATTATCCGATGAGTACAACCATAAAGTGATTGAGCGAGGGGCTTCGTTTTCAAGTGGGCAAAGACAGCTGATTTCATTTGCCAGAACGGTTGTGACGAATCCGCAAATTCTCGTTTTAGACGAAGCGACAGCGAATATTGATACTGAAACAGAAAGCTTAATTCAAACTGGGTTAAAACGAATGAGAGAAGGACGTACGACGATTGCGATTGCGCATCGACTTTCGACAATTAAGGATGCCGATTTAATTTTAGTTTTATCTAAAGGACGAATTATTGAACGTGGTACACATGATACACTAATCGCAGAAGAAGGAGTGTACCATTCCATGTATCAATTACAAAATAGCGGAATGGATTTAGACGAAGCACTTTAAGCAGAGAAGTTTATTTCAAACGGTAAAAGGAATATAATGAGGAGCGAAGTGTTACAGCAGATTAGTAGGGGGAATTAAAAGTGTCATTAATCATTTCAATTATCATTACACTTGTTTTTGGAGCTGGAATTATCATGATAAGAATGAAAGCATCGAAGCGTCCAGCAAGTGTGAAAGGGATTATCATACCACCAATTATGATGTCAACAGGCGCTCTCATGTTTGTTATTCCTTTTTTCCGTGTTTCGTGGGTAGATATTTTAGAAGCTATAGCAATGGGGCTTGTGTTTTCTGTTATTTTAATTTGGACAACAAAATTCGAAATTCGTCATAAGTACGTATTTATTAAACGTACAAAAGCTTTTCCAGTTATTTTGATGGGACTGTTACTCATTCGAATCTTCATCAAGTACTGGATTAGTGGTAGTCTGGAAGTGGGAGAGTTGTCTGGAATGTTCTGGATAATGGCGTTTGCGATGATTGTACCTTGGCGAATTGTGATGTATTTCCAATATAAAAATACTGAAAAAGAGCTTAATAAAGTAGAAGTTAGTGGAGAGTACGAATAATAGTGAAAGCATTTTCTAAAACAGCTTGAATTATTCCGTATGAATAGCTTATAATGAATAATGTTACATCGTGAGTAATGTTACTTGCCGGATGGGTGAAGCATATCCGAGACTGACGCGGCCAGTTACAAAAGGGCTTCCGAGTTTGGCTTGAAAAAAAGGAGGACATCATCTTGAAAAAATGGTTATTAGTAGTTTTAACTTTAGCACTAGGATTGTCGCTTGCGGCTTGTTCCGGTTCTAACAGTTCTGACAAAAAAGAAGACACAAAAAAAGAAACAACAAGTGATAAAGACAAAGTACTAAATTATTACATGGACTTAGTAGACGTTGTTAATGAAAACAATGGCGATTACAACGCTTATGTAGGAGCAGTTGGCGCAGATCCTAAACCATCTGAAGCAGACCTTGCAGCTCTTGCGAAACCAGCTAGTGAATCAGCACTTAAAGTATCTGAAGCACTTGCTAGTGAAAAAACACCAGACCTTGGTAAATCCACAGATGATTTCAAAGCAGCTGTGAAACAATTAAGTGATGCTTACAAATTAGAAGCAGACGCACTTAAAGCTAGTGGTCGTGATACAACAAAAGCAGACGAAGCGATGGCAAAAGCGGACGAAGCAATTGCTGGCGTATTAAAAGATGCTGGACTTAATCCTTCAAGCATTACAACTGATACAGCTTCCTGATAATAAAAAAGACAGTTTCCTAATGGAAGCTGTCTTTTTTATTATTTATTTTTTGTTTGATTAATTTCATTTTGAAGTTGTTCAAAAGTCGCCATTAATTCTTGAGATTTAACTTCTAGTAGCTCTTTTTGGTCAAGTTCGGTATCATTGAATAATACCGGATCGCCAAAACGAATAATGATTTTTTTGCGTTTTAAAATTTCTCCAAATGTTTTTGGCCCATCATAAACGGCAGGTAGCATTGGAACTTTTGCTTTATGAGCGATAGTTACTGCACCGCGTTTTAAATGAAGGTTGGTCGTTTTTCTAGTTCCACTCGGGAAAATCCCAACTACTTTACCGGATTTTAACATCCGGATTGGGGCTTTAATGGCGCTTGGTCCGGGGTTATCGCGATTGACTGGAAAGGCGTTAAGGTGCGTCATGAGCCAGTTAAGGAATTTACCTTTGAAAAGCTCTTGTTTCGCCATATAATGTACCGGTGTTGGCGATAGGGCGAAACCGAGGTATAAGATTTCAATCCATGACGTATGCGTGGACACAACAACGTATGGTGCTTCAATGATTTTGTCTTTGTTTTGTACTTGAAATCGTCCACCAATAATAATTAAAATAAAATGAACGAGGTTTTTTGCGAAATGATAAAACAACTTCTTCACTCCCAGTATTGCTAGTTATTTTTTTAAACTATATCTAGTATACTTAAAATTGACGAGTTTTGCATTAAAAATAAATAATCTCTGAGAAAAAGAAATGAGGTAACCGATGAAATTTTTACATACAGCTGATTTGCATTTAGGAAAAATTGTATCTGGCGTATCGATGCTAGCAGAGCAAGAATATATTTTGGCACAAATAACGAAGATTGCCGAGGAAGAACAAGTCGACGCACTTATTTTAGCAGGAGATTTATATGACCGCGCCGTGCCGCCTGCGGATGCGGTGAAAGTGCTAAATGATATTTTAGTGAAATGGAATGTAGAACTAGGTATTCCGATATTTGCCATTAGCGGGAATCATGACAGTGCGGAGCGGCTTGCTTTTGGAAGTCAGTGGTATGAAAGTAGCAAGTTGTATATGAAAGGAAAATGTACCTCGCAGTTTGAAGCGATTTCTTTTATGGATGCCGAAGTGTGGCTTGTACCATATCACGAACCAGCAATTATTCGGGAAGCTTTTGCAGATAATTCGATTCGCAGTTTTGAGGACGCTATGCAAGCCGTGACGAAACAAATTCGGTCCAAATGGGATACAAGCAAGGCGCAGATTTTGGTTGGACATGCGTTCGTTTCTGGCGGTATTCCGAGTGATTCCGAACGACAACTAGCAATTGGAAATGTGGACCGTGTTTCTACGGATTGTTTTGATGGTTTTACATATACTGCACTCGGGCACTTGCACCATCCGCATGCGATTCGGCACCCGTCTATCTTTTATAGTGGATCTCCTTTAAAGTATTCATTTTCAGAAGCAAATGATCACAAAAGCGTGCGGATTGTGGAACTGGAAGGAAAAGAACTGGTTAGCGTGACGGAGCGCTTTCTAACACCAAAACATGATATGCGCATTATTTCTGGAACGCTAGCGGAACTGACAGAAAATTTAGTGGAAAATCCTGATGACTTTTTTCAAGTGAATTTAATGGATGAAGGTGCTTTAATTGATCCGATGGGGAAATTGCGCCAATTTTATCCAAATATTTTACATTTAGAACGTAAAAAGCAAACATTAAAAGAAACGCAAGATAACTTTGAAGAAATCATGAAAAAAGATGATTTAGAGCTATTTGGTCAATTTTTTGAACATGTTAATGGGACAGAATTAACGGAAACACAAAAACAAAAGTTAGCGGATGTTTTTGAACAAGCGAGGAAGGGGGATGCGGAATGAGACCGATTAAATTAACGATGCAAGCTTTTGGAGCCTATGCCAAAAAAGAAGTCATTGATTTTGAAAAGCTTGGAACGGAGCAAATTTTTGTGATTTCTGGTAAAACAGGAGCTGGGAAATCGACAATTTTTGATGCGATTAGTTTTGCAATTTTTGGGAAAGCGAACACATTTGATAGGGAAAGTTTTTCGATGCGAAGTCATTTTGCGACGGATAAAGAAATAACGGAAGTAACGCTAGCTTTTAGATTGAAGGACAAGATTTACCAAATTAACCGCATTCCTCAGCAGGAAATTGCCAAACAACGCGGAAACGGAACAACCACTTCGCCGCAAAAAGCAGAATTATATGAGTTGATTGGTGACGAAATGAAGTTGCTTGCAAGTTCCGTGCGCGATGTTAATGCAAAAATGGAAGAATTAATTCAACTTAATGTGGATCAGTTTAGACAAATTTTGATGATTCCTCAAGGCGAATTTAGAGAACTGCTCGTATCGGATAGTAAAGAAAAAGAAGTCATATTGCAACGGTTAGCGCATACTGCTTACTATGAAAAAGTGGAAAATTTGTTATGGGAAAAGCAGAAGCAAGCCGAAATCTTGGTTGTAGAAGCACGTAAAAAAGTAGCGGAACTTGCTGAACTTAGTTTACCGGATGGGGAAGTTTCTGGAAAGACAACGAGTGAAATCAGCGTGTTGCAAAACGAGGCCATTCAAAAAGAACAAGCAATTTTAACGGAATTAGAAAATAAATTAAGTATTATTCGGAAACAAACAAGTGAAGCTGTCGAAAAAGTGACGCTTGCGAAAGAACAACTGCTTGATTGGCAAAATTTGGATAAGTATACAGAAGAAGTTGCGACACTAGAAGCGGAGAAAGATTTTTATCAAACAATGGAAGTTCGTATGGAGGCTGCGAAAAGAGCAAGCAACCTTCAATCCCAAGATGCACTTTGTATTCGTTTAAAAGAACAATTAGAAACAGCCGAACAAACAGAAAAACAAGTAGCACTTGAGGCAGAACAGGTAAAAGCCCAATTTTCACATGCGAAAAAACAAAAAGAAGCTCTTGCCGAAAAAGAAGCAGAATTAGAAATAAACAAACGAACACTTTTCCAATTAGAAGAAATGGAACCGAAAATATTGGAATTAGAAACAGTCTTGATCCAAAAAAGACGCGCCGAATTAGACTGGAAAAAAACAACGACCCTTTTAGAAAAAATAATCGACAAGGAACAAAAAATAGCCACAGAACTGCAATCAGTTGAGGCGCGATTAGCGGAAATAAACAAAGCCGAGCTCATGTATTTAGAAGTTATTAACAAACGGACAACATTAGAAGCCAGGATAGAGAAAGAACAAGAATTGGTTAATAAAAGGATAAAAATGGAGGAGTGGGATGCAGCAAAACAAACTGAAGAACAAACATTAGCACAACTTTTAATAGAAAAAGCGGAAATGGAAAGAACGATTAAACAGGAAGAAACAAAACTAGAAAAAGAACAAGCGGCGACAATCGCAGCGCATTTGCATGAAGGAGATGCTTGTCCTGTCTGTGGTTCACAGTCACACCCAGTACTCGCAAAATTTGGAGAAACAGCTGACCTTGAAACACTCGAAATAGCAAAAGCAAAGCTACAAGAAAAACAATTAGTGCTTACTACGACGGAAAAAGCTATCAGTCAACTCGAATGGCAACTTAATGAATGGGCAGATATGAAAGAGCAAAGTTTAGCCGAAATACAACAAACTTTAGCTGAAAATATCCAACTAGCTACTAATCTGAGAGAGCAAATAACCCAGTTGCAATCCGAAGTAGCTCAAAAAGAAACTGTCCAAGCGACATTAGAATCATTGAAAAACAGACAAAATGAAACGCTAACCGAAAAAAATAAGATGGCTCTCGAAGTAGAAAAGTTGCATCAACAAGTGCAACTAACGGAAGGGAAACGAACTTATTTGGAACAATCCATTCCCGACGAGTTGCGAGATAAGGCTGTTTTCGATAACAAAATGAAAGAACTAAGCTCAAAAATCGAAACACATATCAAACAAGCCGAACAGATTGATGCGTTGTTTAGACAGGCAGAAAAAGAAACAACCAGACTAGAATCCACGTTACATTCAGCGCAAAAAACAACGGTGGATGCGAAAGAAGCCTTACAAGTACAGCGCGAAATTTTCAAAGAAGCCATGAAACAAAATGATTTTTTATCCTATGATGCGTATAAACAAGCTTTGTTATCAGTAGAAGAACTAAAAAACTTAGAAGAAAAACTGGCCGAATACGAGCGAAAACGCCATTTAGCTGTATCACGCCAAGCTGATTTAAAAGAAAAACTCCAAAACAAACAAAAACCAAATATGGAACAACTAGAATTCATTATGAAAGAGAAACAACTCGAACTTAGCCAATCAGAAGAAAATACAATGAAACAACGCGAATTCGTTGCAAAAAGAAAAGAACTTGTCGAAAACTACCAAAACAGTATTCAGGCAGTGGAACAAGCCGAAGAAAATTATGCGGATATTGGCTTACTAGCTGATGCAGCGCGTGGTAAAAATGCCCGGAGATTAACGTTTGAACGATATATTTTAGCGATGTTTTTAGACACGATTATTCACCGCGCCAACCACCGTTTATCCAAAATGACAAGCGGTCGTTTTGAACTACAGCGGAAAATGGAAAAAGCAAAAGGAAATGTCCAAAGTGGCTTAGAACTTGAAGTTTTTGATGAGTATACAGGATTAACTCGACATGTAAAAACACTTTCGGGAGGAGAAAGCTTCAAAACTTCTTTAGCGCTTGCATTATCACTCGCAGAAGTCGTTCAAGAAATGGCAGGTGGGATTTCACTTGAAACGATGTTTATTGATGAAGGATTCGGTACGCTTGATCCTGAATCACTTGAAGCCGCTGTAGAATGCTTACTGGAAACACAAGAAAATGGCCGCTTAGTTGGGATTATTTCCCATGTACCAGAACTAAAAGAACGAATTTCCGCAAGGCTAGAAGTAACCGCAACAAATCACGGAAGTACCACTAAATTTATTACTGCAAGTAGCTAAAAGACCGCATGCGTTGCCGTCCCTCGTCTTTTCCTATATAATAGTAGTTTAGAGTAATGGACGGTTTTGGGAGGAAGAAAGTAATGGAGCACTTTACAGCAATTCAAAATAAAATGATCCCATATAGTGTGAAGCAGGCTGGAAAGAAACTGATGGAAGACGGAGAAATCATTCAGTTTCGTGAAAAAGATGCATCAGACCATTTTTCAACGTATTTTATTGATCAAAATGTCGTAGAAGATGCAGGTAATGAAAATTATGCGTGTAGTTGTGCCGATTTTCAATTGAACGCGATTTGCAAACACATCTACGCAACCCATCTGAAAATGGAAAAAGAAAAGCAAAAAGCAGCCAAACAAGATTTTAAAAATCGAATTCTCACGCAAGAATCAAATACACTTCTTTCCCTTTTTCAACAAAATATGGCGCAACAGCTCGAAGTAGAAGAGGACAATACGAATAAAACGCCACTCCAAACGCAGTATATCATTCGTTTAAAACCCGATGATTCTAGTTATATCATGACTATTGAAGTCAAAGTTGGCACAGAACGGACCTATGTTGTAAAAAATATGAATACATTTTTAGCCGCAATTCGCGACAGGCAGTGGCTTGTTTTCACTAAGAATTTTGCTTACGATCCAAACGAGCATTTCTTTCTTGAGGAAGACAAACAAATTTTGGATAAACTACTGCAAATCAGTGAAATTGCCAAAATGTATGATACAGATTCTTTTTATTGGTCCAAATCTTACGCAGAAGAGAAAAACCTAACGATTCCACCGAGTATGGCGAGCGACCTGTTAGAACTACTCACAGAACGCGATACGACGTGCATTATTATGAAAGAACGCGTAGAAGATATTAAATATCGCGGTATCAATGTGCGCCACGACAACCTTGATTTCATTTTTGAACTCAAAAAAAGTGCAGAAGATAAATACCAACTAGAAATGGAAGACTTACAACAAGCAATCTTTTTTGAAGCCTACCAACTTCTTTTCTTTGACGGTACCTTTTTCATACCGGCAAAAGAAGTGTGGGAATCTTTAAAACCATTAATGGAATTTCATAAAGTTACAAAAAATGAAGTGGTACAATTTTCAGAGTCGCAATTAAGTGAAGTCATTTCCTACGTATTACCAGCCTTACAGAAAAGCGGAAAGTTAAAACTGGATGACTCGATTGAAGACCGGATTACGCAACAGCCGCTTGATTGTAAATTATTTATTGCCCTCGAATACGGGGAGCACACGTTGCGCCTGGAATACCATTATGGCAATCAGCTTTTCGATCCATTTGCAACATCAGAAGAAGAAAACGAAAAAATCATGATACGTGATGTCGAAAAAGAAGCCCGTGTGATGAATATTATCGAAAGCGCCCCTGTTCATTTTTCTGGAACAAAAATGGTCGTCAATAAACAAGAAAAGGATTTGTATCAATTTTATTATCGCACCATTCCAAAACTAGCAGAGTACGCAGAGATTTATATGGAAGACGGTCTCGAAGAAATGGTAGAAGAGAATGTGCGCCCAGTTACGACACTGGATGTTTCTGGTGATAACGATTATCTTTCTGTTTCGTTTGATTTCAAAGGTATTCCGGAAGAAGAAGTGCAAAATGTCCTAGAATCTTTGCGTGAAAAACGTAGCTATCATCGTCTGAAAAGTGGTCGTTTCTTATCGCTTGAATCAGAAAACTACAAACAAATGGAAGATGTACTCCAAATGTTAGAAGTGCGTAAGAAAGATGTCCAAGCAAACATGCAAGTACCGCTTTATCGTGGGATGCAAATTTATGATATTTTAGGAGCAGGAGCACAAGATGAACATCATAAATTCAGTCGTTCTTTCCGCGAATTGCTTACAGATATTACGACGCAATCCGAAGACAGCTTTGCGTTACCAAAAGGATTAAAAGCAGAGTTGCGCGATTATCAACTAACTGGTTTCGAATGGATGAAATCACTTGCGAAGTATAATCTTGGTGGTATTTTAGCAGATGATATGGGGCTTGGTAAAACGGTGCAAACGATTAGTTTTCTAGCATCTGAGTTAGAAGATAATCCTAACTTAAAACCAGTCTTAATTATTACGCCAGCATCACTACTTTATAACTGGCAAAGCGAATTAGAAAAATTTGCGCCAGCTATTCCAGTGACCGTTTTACATGGAACGAAACAATCCCGGATAGCCGAAATGGAAGAAATGAAGCATGGCCATGTCTACTTGATTTCGTATCCATCGTTACGCCAAGATATTGTCCATTTTGCAGATGTCGCTTTTTCAAGTGTTATTATTGACGAATCACAAGCTATCAAGAATTATCATACGAAGGCCTCTCAAGCTGTGCGCGCTTTGAAACGCAATCATGTATTCGCGCTCAGTGGAACGCCGCTTGAAAACAGCATCGATGAACTATGGGCTATTTTCCAAACATTAATGCCAGGATTTTTCCCTTCATTGCGCAAATTTAAAGAAATACCTTACGACAACATTGCTAAAATGATTCGTCCATTCTTACTACGTCGACTAAAACAAGATGTCGTCAAAGAACTACCAGATAAAATTGAAACCAACCTTTATTCTGAATTAACCGATGAGCAAAAAACAATATACTTAGCTTATTTAGAAAAAATTCAAGCTGATTTAGAAGCAAGCAATGGTAATGCTTCCGAAGAACGAATCAAATTACTCGCAGGATTAACCCGTTTACGCCAAATTTGCTGTGATCCGAGCCTTTTTGTGGAAAATTATCAAGGTGAATCTGGTAAATTACTACAGTTATTTGATACAATACAAACAGCAAGAGAAAACGGTAAACGCATTCTCCTATTTTCCCAATTCACGGGTATGCTTGGAATTATTCGCCAAAAACTAGAAGAAGATGGACAAACACTTTTCTACATGGATGGTAAAACTCCATCGAAAACAAGACTAGATATGGTTAATGCTTTTAACGAAGGGGAGAATGATATTTTCTTGATTTCCTTAAAAGCTGGTGGAACCGGGCTCAATCTTGTTGGCGCGGATACCGTGATTTTATACGATTTATGGTGGAATCCGGCTGTAGAAGAACAAGCTACCGGACGTGCACATCGAATCGGGCAAAAACGCGTTGTCCAAGTGTTCCGGATGATCACTAAAGGAACGATAGAAGAACGAATTTTTGATTTGCAAAAGAAAAAACAAGCGCTAGTGGACGAACTAATCCAACCAGGCGAACAAATGCTAGGCAAATTAAGTACCGAAGAAATTAAACAAATTTTACAATTGGATAATGGAAGGGATGACAAATAATGAAAAAGTGGGAAGTATTCGCAGTTCAAAATGTTGAGGCAGCAGAGGAAATCATCAGCAAATTAGTAAGTGAGGGCTATGAAAAAGAAGATATTTCTGTTCTAGCCAAATCAAAACACAACAAGAACCTAGAAACTTTAGCAGAAAAAGAAAATATCGAAATCGAACGTCCCGTAAATGAAGAGGCTTTCGGTATTATTTCTGGAATCCTCCAATCTCTAAGTGGAGCCATTGTTATTCCACAAGCTTACAATCCCAAATACGGTGCTTTGTATGCTGCCGGTCCCTTTGCCAAATGGTTCTCGAAAACAGACGATAAATCTGTAAAAAGATTATTAGAAGACTTTGATTTAACAGCGGAACAAGTGGATAAAATGATTGAAAATTTACATGCAGATAACATCTTAATTTTTGCAAGATAATATCGGTGAAAAAGGAGAAGTTTATGCAAATTAAGGAATTTTTGATTAGTCGTCGTTCAGAGTTAGTGAATATGTTTTATGAAAATTATTATAGTGAAACAGATGAATTTAAATTAAGACTTAGTAGCGGGGAAGAGGAAGCCTCCATTCGTGCGCTGAGTACCGCATCATGTGGGATGATTATTGATGTAATAACTGGTGTGAAGGAACGCGACTTTGAAAGTATCGGTAAGAGACGTTTCAATGATAAAACCGATATTAGAAAAATCCATCAACATATGAGTGAAGTCGAAAAATATATCATCACTAGCTTAGTCAAATGGAAGGAAACAGAAAATGTTTTCTATTCAGATGCTGACATTATCCAATTTATGCTTGCCATAAAAGATACACTTTCGTCGATTCAGCAACAGTTATTAGAAGGATTTATGCAAGAAAATAGAAATCAAGTCGCAGCACAGCGAAAAGAAATAATTCAGTTATCCACACGAATTATTCCTATCACTGATTCTATCGGCGTCTTACCAATTGTTGGTAGTTTGGATGACGATAGGGGCTATTTCATGAAAGAAAAAGCAGTAGAATCTGCGGATAAGCTGAATTTAGATACGATTGTCATTGATTTTTCCAGTGCTGTATTAAAAGATGATTTCGCAACCAAACATATGGAGGATATGATTCAATCTTTTAAATTAATTGGCTTAGTACCAATACTTTCTGGTATGCGCCCAAGTTTCGCTCAACGCACAATCCAAGTTGGTTCAAATATTTCCAAACTCGAATCATTTGGCTCTTTAGAACAAGCATTAACCAATTTAGGTGTTTAAAGTACAGATGAATGGCACTCGTTGTCATTCATTTTTTTGTTATAAGAAAAAGTTATCGAATTATAGCGGATTCTCTTTGTTTACTTATCGCCCGTTTTTAAGTACAATAGATGAGAGAGACCAATCGTTTCAAGAATTGAAGGAGGAAACGTGGATGACTAATTGGAAAGAAAAAGCAAAAGCATCATTTCAACTAAACGACAAAACGTATCATTATTACAAACTTAAAACCTTAGAAGAGGACAAGCTTACAAACATCGAGAAATTACCTTATTCTGTACGTGTTTTACTTGAATCCGTTTTAAGACAAGCAGATGGCAGAGTAATTAAGGACTCACATGTAGAAGATTTAGCCCATTGGTCTAAAGATGGAAACGAAGGCGAAGTACCATTCAAACCAGCCCGTGTTATTTTACAAGATTTCACAGGTGTTCCTGCAGTGGTTGATTTAGCTTCTTTACGTAAAGCCATGGCAGATCTTGGCGGCGACCCTGAAAAAATCAATCCGGAAATCCCGGTCGATTTAGTCGTCGATCACTCGGTGCAAGTAGACAGCTATGCGAATCCAGAAGCACTGAAAATCAATATGGAACTCGAATTCAAGCGCAACATGGAACGTTACCAGTTTTTAAATTGGGCGCAAAAAGCATTTGATAACTATCGCGCAGTACCACCTGCAACAGGTATCGTTCACCAAGTTAACTTAGAGTATTTAGCAAACGTCGTTATTGCGAATGAAGTAGCAGACGGCGAATTTGTAGCGTTTCCAGATTCCCTTGTCGGAACAGATAGCCATACGACGATGATTAACGGTATTGGTGTATTAGGTTGGGGCGTGGGCGGTATTGAAGCAGAAGCCGGCATGCTCGGTCAACCATCTTACTTCCCAATTCCAGAAGTTATCGGTGTGAAATTGCTAGGTGCTTTACCAAACGGCGCAACAGCAACTGATTTTGCTTTAAAAGTAACCCAAGTCTTACGGGAACAAAAAGTAGTAGGTAAATTTGTTGAATTTTATGGTCCGGGTGTTGCGACACTTCCGCTTGCTGACCGTGCAACCGTTGCGAATATGGCTCCAGAATACGGTGCAACTTGTGGGTTCTTCCCAGTAGATAAAGAAGCCCTTAATTATTTAAAACTAACTGGTCGTGACAAAGAACAAATTGAGCTAGTAGAAGCTTATTTAGAAGCAAACGATTTATTCTTCACACCTGAAAAAGTAGAACCAAACTACACGCAAATCGTGGAAATCGATCTTTCCGCGATTGAACCAAACTTGGCGGGGCCAAAACGTCCCCAAGATTTGATCCCTCTTTCGAAAATGAAAGAAACATTCCGGGAATCGATTACTGCCAAAGCAGGCAACCAAGGTTTCGGACTAGATAAATCAGCCTTAGACAAAGAAGTAACCGTTACTTTTGGCAATGGCGATCAATCCACTATGAAAACTGGTTCGGTTGCAATCGCGGCGATTACAAGTTGTACGAACACTTCTAACCCATATGTTATGTTAAGCGCTGGTTTAGTTGCTAAAAAAGCAGTCGAAAAAGGCTTAGAAGTACCAAAATTCGTAAAAACATCCTTGGCGCCAGGCTCTAAAGTTGTAACAGGTTACTTGGAAAAAGCCGGCTTACTTCCATATTTAGAAAAACTTGGGTTTGACCTTGTTGGCTATGGTTGTACGACGTGTATCGGTAATTCTGGTCCGTTAAAAGAAGAAATTGAAGAAGCAATACAAGACAGTGATTTGCTTGTTTCTGCGGTATTAAGTGGTAACCGTAACTTTGAAGGGCGTATTCATGCACTTGTGAAAGCAAACTTCCTAGCTTCACCACCACTAGTCGTTGCCTATGCGCTCGCTGGGACAACAAATGTCGACATGCTAACAGAACCAATTGGACGCGGTAATAATGGCGAAGAAGTCTTCTTAGACGATATTTGGCCAAGTTCAGAAGAAGTGAAGGCATTAGTAGAAGAAACGGTAACACCAGAACTTTTCCGTGAACAATATGCTCATGTATTTGATGAAAACGAAGCTTGGAATGCGATTGAGACAACAGAAGATGCCCTATACAAATGGGATGAAAACTCTACGTATATTGCGAACCCACCATTCTTTGATAATTTAGCGAAAGAAGCTGGCAAAGTAGAAAGCTTATCTGGCCTCCGCGTTATTGGTAAATTTGGTGATTCTGTTACAACCGATCATATTTCACCAGCCGGAGCAATCGGCAAAGATACCCCAGCTGGGAAATTCCTTCAAGAAGAAGGCGTGGCAATTCGTGATTTCAACTCATACGGTTCTCGTCGCGGTCATCATGATGTGATGATGCGCGGGACATTTGCGAATATTCGTATTAAAAATCAAATCGCACCAGGTACAGAAGGTGGCTATACGACTTACTGGCCAACTGGCGAAGTGATGTCAATTTATGATGCTTCTAGAAAATATATCGAAAATAATACTGGTTTAGTCATTCTTGCTGGTGACGATTATGGAATGGGATCCTCTCGTGACTGGGCTGCCAAAGGAACGAACTTGCTAGGAATTAAAACAGTTATCGCGAAAAGCTATGAACGGATTCATCGTTCTAACCTTGTTATGATGGGTGTTTTACCACTTCAGTTCCAACCAGGTGAAGACGCAGAAACGCTTGGTTTAACAGGTTCAGAAAGCTTGCAAGTGGAAATCGGTGAAGAGGTAGCGCCAAGAGACCTTGTAAAAGTAACCGCTGTTCGTGAAGACGGCTCAAGCTTCACTTTTGAAGCACTTGCACGTTTTGACTCTGAAGTAGAAATTGACTATTACCGTCACGGCGGAATTTTACCAATGGTTCTTCGTGGCAAATTGAAATAACTTTAAAAAGAGGCGAGCAATAAAGTTCGTCTCTTTTTTATTTTTGCTTGCAAAAACAGAACGTATGTTTTATTATTGGTTAATAGGAGGCTTGAGCGAATGAGGTATCAGAAAATCAGTTTTATAGTGACTGGAATAATTGCAGCAGTAATAGGGTATCTTATTTTTACGAGCAACTATCACCCCGACGTTCCAAACTGGCTACTCTTTTTATTTTTAGCATTAAGCATTGCTGTGGCAGTTAGTCAGTGGAAAGAGAAACGACTAATTTGGAGTTGCGTCGGACTATTTGTGGCTGTTTTGATCAGTGTGTATTACATTTTAACTATATAGGAGGAACTCGCTTTGTCTGAAGAATTACGTTGCCCTTGGTCGATTAATGACCCGTTTGAACTAGAATATCATGATACAGAATGGTGTGTTCCGAGTAAAAACGACACATATTTATTTGAAATGCTCAATTTAGAGGGAGCACAAGCTGGACTCTCATGGAGATTAATTTTACATAAAAGAAAAGCCTATCAAGAAGCTTTTTTTCACTTTGATATTGATAAATGTGCACGCCTAACAGACGATGAGCTGGCGACGATTGTCGAAGAAGCGGCTATTGTAAAGAATCGCCTTAAAGTGAAAGCAGTTCGTACAAATGCCCTAGCTACGCAAAAAGTCCAAGCTGAATTCGGCTCATTTGCAAACTATATTTGGGGTTTTACGAATAATGAGCGTATTATTAATGAATGGCAAGGCATGGGAGAGGTCCCTGCAAGCACAGAACTATCAGAAAAAATCAGTAAAGATTTAAAGAAACGTGGTTTTAAGTTTGTTGGCCCTGTAATTGTGTATTCTTATTTACAAGCTATTGGGATTTTGGATGACCATTTACGTTCATGCCCATTTCATACATTTAATAGGGAGGCGACGAAATGATTCCAGCGAAATTAAAACAAGGGGATGAAATTCGGATTATTGCACCAAGTCGTTCTATCGGTATTATGGCTGACAATCAAGTGGAAATTGCCGTTAAGCGCCTAACGGACATGGGTTTTAAAGTCACTTTTGGCGAACATGTAGCAGAAATGGATTGCATGATGAGTTCAAGCATTCGTTCGCGAGTTGCTGATATCCATGAAGCCTTTAATGATTCGAGTGTCAAAGCGATTTTGACGGTTATTGGTGGTTTTAATAGCAATCAATTGTTGCCATATTTGGATTATGAGTTAATTTCGGAAAATCCTAAAATTTTATGTGGTTTCTCCGATATCACGGCATTAGCAACCGCTATTTATACGCAAACGGAACTTATCACTTATTCAGGCGCTCATTTTTCAAGTTTTTCAATGGAGAAAGGGCTGGACTACGTAATGGACTCATTTAGCAAGTGTTTATTGCAAAAAGAGCCGTTTGCGCTTAAAGAAAGTGCTGCATGGAGTGACGATGAATGGTATTTGGACCAAGAGAACAGAAATTTTATTCCGAATGAGGGATTAGTTGTTATGCAACCTGGAGAGGCAGAAGGAATCATCATTGGCGGGAACTTATGTACGCTTAATTTACTCCAAGGAACCGAGTACATGCCTAACTTAGCAGGTACCATTTTATTTATTGAAGATGATTTTATGACTGTTCCAGAAACATTCGACCGGGATTTGGAATCGCTATTAAGTCAACCCGGTGCAGATGAGATAGAAGGGCTGGTAATCGGTCGTTTCCAACAGAAGACAGCGATGACAGCGGAGAAATTAGCATATATTATTGAAACAAAAACGGCATTACAAAAAATCCCAGTTATATCTGGTGCGGATTTTGGTCATACACAGCCAATTGCGACATTCCCGATTGGCGGAACTGCAAGAATTGATACAAATCAGACCGATAAAATTCAAATTATTAGGCATTAAAAAAAGGCTGTCCAATGCGGACAGCCTTTTTAATATTTAACTTAAAGCGACATCTCGTTTTTTGAATAAGAAGAAAGTGAAGAAAAGGATAATCGCTGTATAAACACCTAGACCGGCGATTATTTGCCAATCTGCTAGGCCACCGGCGATTTTAGAACCGCCAACTGTGTCATTTAGGCTGAGCAAGTTGAAGATAATCCATTTCATCCAATCGTATTTTTCGATAGCGAGAGGTAGTAATTGGCGAATAATTCCACCGGAGAATAGTACACCAACGCCGACACCAACTGCAAGTGCTTGTGAACGAACGACAGAGGAGAAGAAGAAAGCAATAGTTGCGTATACGATCATCAGTAAGAAGTTCGTACCAAGTAGCATCCACGCATGTTCGAAAGCAGTCATTGCACCCGTTGAAGGGGAGAGCGGCATAAAAATAGATTGTTTTGGTAAAATAAATGAAAAGATAAAGCTAGCTACAAGTAATGTGATAGAGCTAATAATGCTGTAAACGATACACATTACGTATTTGGAAAATAGTATCTGACTTCTAGAATAAGGACGTGTCAGTAAAAGTTTGATTGTCCCACCAGAAAACTCTGTTGCAACGATGATACTTGCTACAACAACAACAAGCATTGTCGCAACGGCTCCTGAGCTACCTAATGAAGCGAAGAAATCTGCGCTTGAAATACCTGCTGAATTACTAGCGGGTTTTTCATCTGCATCGACATAAGCTTGGTAAAAATCAATTTGTTTTTGGATAGTTTCTTTGGCTTCTTTTGTTGGAGCCGCTTGTTCTTGTGTTTTTAAGTAAGCAACAGAATCAGTTAAAGATAACGTTTCAGATTTATACGTAGGATTACCATCTTTATCTGCGGAGTTCCAATATTCTTCTTCGCTAACCAGGGCACCTTTATCGTCATAGTAAGCAGTAATACCAGCATTACTTGCGTCGCCGCCTTCGATACCACTAGTATCTATTTTACTAACAAAAAACATAAGAAGAGCAAGAGCTAAAACTGCTACAAATAAGACGATTTGCATAATCCAACTTGATTTTCTGGAAAATAATTTGGTAAATTCATTTTTTACTAATGCTATCATACTTCTGCACCTCCACCTTTAGTTAATTCGAGGAATCGTTCTTCAAGGGAGGCTTGAAGTGGAACCATTTCTAATAAATCAATATTTGCTTGGATAAGCGCACGAGCAATTAGATGTACATCTTCGTGAGCCACTTCGATTTTGAATAGATCCTCATTTTGAGCAACAAGCTTGACTGGGAGTGTAGCGAGAACGGTTTTAGTTGCTTCGGGATCGCTAACTTTTAGTTTATAAGCAGCGACATGATTTTCAATTAGGTCGCTCATTTTTTCGATGTGCGTTAGAACACCTTTGTTAATAATCGCAAATCGATCCGTAATTTGTTGGATTTCGCTAAGTAAATGGCTAGAAATTAAAACAGAAGTACCATTTGTCGCTAAATCGCGAATCAGCGTTCTGAATTCGGCCATACCTTGTGGATCAAGTCCGTTTGTTGGTTCATCTAAGATAAGTAAAGCAGGGCTATGAATTAAAGCTTGCGCAACACCTAAACGTTGACGCATACCGAGAGAATATGTTTTTACTTTCTGATTAATTGCGCCAGTAAGCTTTACAAGTTCAACGATTTCACGAACGTGTTCGTCAGTAATATTTTTTTGACTCATACGTGCGAATTGCTTTAAGTTTGCCCATCCAGACATATACATATAAAATTCTGGATTTTCAATAATAGCACCTACTTCTGAAATCGCTGCTTTATATTCTGTGTCGACATTTTTACCATTAATAAAAACGGTACCTTCTGAGCGACGAATTAAACCAACGATAGAGCGGATTATAGTTGTCTTACCAGCACCGTTTGGGCCAAGTAAACCAAATACTTCTCCTTTATGTATGTCAAAGCTGATATCGTGGACAATATTTTTTTGTCCGATTTTTTTCGTGACATGTTCTAATTTTAAAACTGTCTCAGTCATGAACTCACTCCTTTTTTTCTCTCACTACTAAAATTGTACTATTTTTTAGTTCTAATTACATTCGGCTAGAGGACGGGAAAAAATCATACTTTAGTAGTAGACTCATTTTCTAAGTTAAGGTGCCAATCTATGCTGTAATGATCGATTACTTTCGCGTATTTTGCGTCCCAAAATGTATTTTGAATCGGAATTTCGATGGTGCCGGTTTTGGATAGTAGGACAAAGGCATGTACAAAATCTGCTTCCGAACTAAAATTCACCGCAAGTGCTAGGCGATTGCCCGCGTCTGTTTCGCCTTCGAGCGTGTCGGAGAAATAAAATAAATCTTTCTCGTCTTTCGTAAGTCTTGCATGGAGGATTCGTTCTCCTTGTTTTTTATCTCCTGAGAATCCTTCCAGCTCGTGAAAATAACGCATTTGCGTAATTTCTGCTTGAAACACTTTTTTATAAAAATCTAGTGCTTCTGTGGCCTCCCCGTCAAAAGTAAAGTAGGGAACCGTTGCTTGTATCATTAAATCAACTCCATTCTTGTTCCATTATACTAATTTTAGTACTAAAGCGAAAGCGCAAGCCCTGGGATGGACTTGCGCTTTCTTCTAACTTTATATATTAATGGTGGACAAGTTAGCTAGTTTCAAACACCTTTGTAAGCTTCTAGGTAGATTTCTTTGAGTTCACTTACAAGTGGTTGTTTAGGGTTGGCAGTAGTACATTGGTCCATGAATGCGCGATCTGCAAGTGTATCTACAACTGCATCCAAATCTTTTTTAGCAACATTTTGTCCTTTAAGACTCATGTCGATACCAACGTCTTTACCAAGTTTGATGATTTCATCTACAAGTGATTTAACGCCTTCTTCTGTAGTTGCTGCAGGGAAGCCGATAATACGAGAGATACGAGCATAATCTTCATCAGCACGGAAGCTTTCATATCTAGGGAATAACGCATGTTTTTTAGGTTTAAGTGCGTTATAACGAATAACATGTGGCATAAGGATTGCATTCGCACGACCGTGAGGAATGTGGAATTCAGGTCCAATTTTGTGTGCCAAGCTGTGGTTAATTCCTAGGAACGCATTTGCAAACGCCATACCAGCTAGGGCAGAAGCATTATGCATTTTTTCACGCGCATCTGGATCACCAGTAAGAACAGATTCACGTAAGTTTTCAAATACAAGTTCGATTGCGCGGATAGATAATCCACGAGTATAATCGCTTGCCATTACGGATACATAAGATTCAATTGCGTGAGTTAGAACGTCCATACCAGTGTCAGCAGTAATGTGTGCTGGAACAGTAGTTACATATTGTGCATCAACAATCGCAACGTCTGGAGTTAGTTCATAATCAGCAAGAGGGTATTTAATGTTGTTTTCTTTGTCTGTAATAACCGCAAATGGAGTTACTTCAGAACCTGTACCACTTGTTGTTGGAATTGCAACGAATTTCGCTTTTCCACCAAGTTTAGGATATTTGAAAGTACGTTTACGGATATCTAAGAATTTTTGTTTCAATCCGAAGAATGAAGCTTCTGGGTGTTCATAGAATAACCACATACCTTTGGCAGCATCCATTGCGGAACCACCACCAAGAGCGATAATTGTATCAGGTTTGAAGTCTTTCATTAGTTCTGCACCTTTGTAAACTGTTACGTCAGATGGATCTGGTTCAACGTCAGCAAATACTTGGTAAGCTACATCGTTGCCACGTTTTTTCAGGTGTTCGATTACGACATCCACGTATTTGAATTGAACCATTCCTGGGTCAGTTACGATAAATACGCGTTCAACGCCTTCCATTTTTTGAAGGTATTGAGTGGAATATTTTTCAAAGAAAATTTTTGGTGGAAGTTTGAACCATTGCATATTATTTCTCCGATCCGCGATACGTTTAACGTTCAGCAAGTTAGTCGCACTTACATTTTGTGATACAGAGTTTTTACCGTAAGATCCACAACCTAGTGTTAGGGAAGGGATGAAGCCGTTATAAATGTCACCGATACCGCCTTGTGCGCTTGGTGCATTTACGATGATACGGCAAGCTTTCATACGAATACCAAATGCTTTTTGAACTTCTTTATCCGTAGAGTGAATAACTGCGGAGTGTCCAAGTCCTCCGTATACTAACATTTCTTCACAACGATCGAATGCTTCTGCTTGGTTAGCAGCTTCGATGAATGCAAGAACTGGGCTTAATTTTTCGTGAGATAGTGGGTATTTGTCGCCAACACCTTTAATTTCAGCTACAAGGATTTTTGTATCTTCTGGAACTTTGAAGCCAGCTTGATTTGCAATCCATGCAGGGGATTTACCAACTACATCTGGGTTAAGTGTTCCTTTTTCAGGATTGATTACGTAGCTTTCTAATTTTTTGAATTCAGCGCCTTTAACGAAGTAGCATTTGTTTGCTTCCATTTCAGCTTTAACTTCTTTAGCGACTTCTTTATCCACGATGACTGCTTGTTCAGAAGCACAAATCATACCTTGGTCAAAAGATTTAGAAAGAATAATGTCATTAACAGAACGTTTAATTTTGGCTGTTTTGTCAATGTAAGCTGGTACGTTACCTGGTCCAACACCTAGTGCAGGTTTACCAGTAGAGTATGCTGATTTAACCATTCCAGCACCACCAGTTGCAAGTACAAGTGCTACTTTATCGTGATTCATTAATTGTTTCGTTGCTTCTAGAGAAGGTTTTTCTACCCATTGAATACAATGTTCTGGTGCTCCAGCTGCAATTGCTGCATCGTATACAACTTTCGCTGCTGCAGATGAACAACGCTGTGCACTTGGATGGAAAGCAAAGATGATTGGGTTACGTGTTTTGATAGCGATAATTGCTTTGAAAAGAGTAGTGGATGTTGGGTTAGTTACAGGTGTAACCCCGGCAACAACTCCAACTGGTTCAGCAATTTCAATCACACCAGTTTGTACATCTTCATTAATAACGCCTACTGTTTTGTTGTTTTTAATGTTGTTCCAAATATATTCTGTCGCGAAGATGTTTTTAATACATTTATCTTCGTATAATCCACGTCCAGTTTCTTCTACTGCTAATTTTGCAAGGGGCATATGTTGGTCAAGTCCGGCAAGTGCCATTGCGTGAACGATATTGTCTACTTGTTCTTGATTGTAACTTTCAAATGCTTTCAATGCTTTTTGTCCATTGTCTGCTAATCTGTCAATCACTTTTTGAACTTCTAATACTTCTTGGGCCGCATTTTCTTTAATTGCCATTTTCCAGAACCTCCTAATATTTGTTCGGGACTTAAAATGTCCATAGTAGACTTTTAACGTCCCTGATAATCCAAAAAAATTTAGCTTGTTGCTTTGCCGTATTCTTTTGTTTTATTTGATTACACCGTTAGTATAATCCATCAATAAAAGTTTGTCCAGTGTTTCACGTGAAAAACTTCACAAATTGACAAAGATGGTTGAAAAGTCCTTTCGGAAAAGCTTTTTTTAGTTAATTAGGCATGGTTTATATGAGTGTTTTTATCATTGGAATTTAAGCTGATTATCATTTGAAAACCTATATTTTATAAGTGTTTTAAGGGAGGTGATATTTATTATAATAGAGAAAATAGCATACTTTTTCTGGGGTGAAATATATTATAGGGAGATAGTTCTTTTTTCTTACTTGTTTATTAATTATCGTTTTGCGACCTTTTTAGTATAAAGTAGTTTTATTTTCTTGACTTTCATGATTTTCTTATGTAAGATGAAAACAAGTAAAAAATGATAGCTTTGATGAAGAGTAAGTAACATGATGAAAGTTTTTAGAGAGCTGACGGTTGGTGAAAGTCAGTAGCGGACATGATGTGAATGGACTTCTGAGCTCTGATCTGAAAGGATTTTCTTAGTAGGATACAGCGATTAGGCCTTATCGTTACACAAGGCACCCATTCGGAATTTGGATGGATTAAGTGAACTGTTTTTACAGTTAATCAAGGTGGTACCACGGGTCTCTCGTCCTTGTCTAGTATATTTGCTAGGCTTGGAGAGAGGCCCTTTTTTAATTTTATAAAACGAAAACATGAAACAAGAATAGTACTTTTTCATCGATTTTTAAAGAGAGTTAGCGTTTGGTGGGAGCTAATAAATAGATGAATTAGGAATGGGCCTTGTGCGTGATACCTTGAAATTAAGTAGGGGTGAACGGGTGCTCCCGTTATAGAGCGACTGCAAATATTGCAGTACTGAGATAGGGAGAATTCCCTAAAATGAGGTGGCACCGCGATAACTCGTCCTCTGAAAAAGCATAATTTTGCGCTTTTTCAGAGGACTTTTTTTTATTTTAGTAGAGAAGAAGGGATGATTAAGATGAGAAAAACGAAAAAAATAGATGCTGACACACTAACGGCTATTCTGGCGTTTCAAAGACTTTCAGGTACAGGAAAAAGTTTGCTAGAGGGGGCGGCGAAAGATGCGGAGGCTGGACGTTATTCGATCATTGCTATTAATCCAGTCCATGAAATTAAAGTATATCAACATGATTATTATATCGACGGTATACATCAAGTTGTCGCAGATCCTTTAAAAGAAATTGAATTATTTATCGAAAAAGCAAAAGAAGATGAAGCAGATTTACCGCTTGATTCAGGTGCAATTGGTTATGTTGGTTATGATGTCATTGCGCTTTATGAGAATTTAGGCGAAATTCCAGTAGAAACTCGGGATATGCCAGATATTCGTTTTTATGTATATGAAAGTTTTGTGATTATGGATCATCAGGCGGAAGAACTTATTTTAGTGCAAGATAATTGCTATTCGGGAAGAAGTGAGGCGGAACTAGATAAGGCGCTTGAATTAATGTTTACTGAACTTACAACGCCGAAAAAGGAAGAGCACAAGGCTGTCCATGTTCCCAAAATGACATACAAGAGTAACTACACGAAAGAGGAGTACATGGGGTTAGTGAAAAAAGCAAAAACCTATATCCAAGAGGGTGACTTCTTTCAAATTGTTCTCTCGCAACGACTAGAAGCAGATTTCACCGTGACACCATTTGATTATTATCGGAAATTACGTTTATTAAATCCTTCTCCTTATCTTTATTTCATTGATTTTGGGGATACAGTGCTAATTGGCTCTTCGCCAGAAAGTTTGATTAAAACGAAAGGGCGGACGGTAATTACGAATCCTATTGCAGGAACAAGACGGCGCGGGGCAACGAAACAAGAAGACGAACTACTCGCTTCGGAATTGTTGTCGGATGAAAAAGAATTGGCAGAGCACCGGATGTTAGTAGATCTTGGGCGAAATGATATTGGGAAAATCGCCGAAACGGGATCAGTGCATGTGCCTGTTTACCTTACTATTGAAAGATACCGTTTCTTAATGCATTTAGTTTCAGTAGTAGAAGGAACCTTAAAACCTGGACTTACTGCAATGGATGCTCTTCGGTCGACGCTTCCGGCTGGTACAGTTAGCGGAGCACCGAAAATAAGAGCCATGGAGCGAATCTATGAATGGGAAAATGTAAAACGTGGCCCATATGCTGGTGCGGTTGGTTATTTAACTAAAAATGGTGATTCGGATTTCGCGCTTTCGATTAGAACAATGGTACTTCATAACGGAAAAGCTTATGTTCAAGCTGGTGCAGGAATTGTCTATGATTCCGATCCAGAAAGCGAATACTTAGAAACATTACAAAAAGCAAAGGCACTTTTGGAGGTGGGAGAATGATTCTATTAATTGATAATTACGATTCTTTTACATTTAATTTAGAACAGTATTTAGCAGAATTTAGTGAAGTGGTAGTGAAACGGAATGATGCGGCTGATTTAATGGAAATAGCGGCTTTAGCTGATGGGATAGTTCTTTCACCGGGACCAGGAAAACCAAGTGATGCTGGTCTTTTAGAAGAAGTAGTTGCAAAATTTGCGAAAGAAAAGCCTTTGCTTGGAATTTGTTTAGGTCATCAGGCGATTGGTGAGGTATTCGGCGGAGACGTAAAAAGAGCGGCGAAAATCCGCCACGGGAAAGTTTCTACTATGCGGCAAACCGCTGGAGCAATCTTTGCTAATTTACCGGAAGAAATGCCTGTGATGCGTTATCATTCTTTAATAGTAGATAAAAACACGTTGCCACAAGTTTTGGAAGTGTTAGCAGTAGCGACGGACGATGCGGAAGTGATGGCAATGAAAGTAAAAGATTATCCGGTTTACGGTTTGCAATTTCATCCTGAATCAATTGGTACGAATGATGGAAAACAAATGATGGAAAACTTTATTTATATAGTGGAAGGGGCGCGAGAAAATGGAAATCTTACTACAAAAAGTATATGACCAAGAAAATTTATCCAAAGAAGAAATGACAATGATTGCAACAGAAATTTTTGAAGGACGACTTTCGAAAACGAAAATAGCTGCTTTTTTAATGGCGCTCAAAGTGAAAGGAGAAACGGCAGAAGAAATGGCGGGAATCGCGCAGGCGATGCAACGAGTGGCTATTCAAGTCGCTTTTCCAGCCGGGACAGCGATGGATAATTGCGGAACAGGTGGAGATAAATCCAATAGTTTTAATATTAGTACTACGTCGGCTTTTGTTCTTGCGGCTGCGGGGATTCCGGTTGCGAAACATGGGAATAGAAGTATTTCTAGTCGTTCAGGTAGTGCTGATGTTTGTCAGGAATTAGGGATTGATATTAATATGCGCCCAGAAGATATGACTTATTTACTCGAAAAAGTCGGAATTGCCTTTTTGTTCGCGCCACATGTTCACCCGAATATGAAGTACGTTATGGATGTTCGAAAAGAACTTGGAACGCCAACGATATTTAATTTGATTGGCCCACTCACAAATCCGGTCCATTTAGAAACGCAATTAATGGGAATTTATCGTCGTGATTTGTTAGAGCAAACAGCGGAAGTACTCGGCCAGCTCGGACGAAAACGCGCAGTTGTTTTAAATGGCGCTGGTTTTATGGATGAAGCTTCTCTGGCTGGAGAAAATCATTATGCGTTATATGAAAATGGTGAAGTTCACTTATATACACTGCGTCCGGAAGATGTTGGTTTAACTAGCTATCCTCTCGAAGCAATTACAGGCGGAGAAGCTAAAGAAAATGCAGCAATTTTGCGTAGTGTGCTTGACGGAGAACCAGGAGCTTACTTAGATACAGTGCTTTTAAATGCCGGATTTGGTTTATTTGCAAATGGCAAAGTGACAACGGTACAAGAAGGCGTGGATTTAGCAAGAGATTTAATTAGAAGTGGTTTAGCCAAACAAAAATTGGCAGATTTAATTACTTATCAAAAAGAGGTGCTAGCAAAATGACATTTTTAGAAGAAATTTTAGCGCAAAAAGCAGTAGAAGTTGCAGACATGCCCTTAGAAAAAGTAGCCGAAAAACGGAAAACTTATTCGTTTTATGAATTTTTAAAAGCAAATACCAACTCGATGCAACTTATTGCAGAAGTAAAACGCGCCTCTCCTTCTAAAGGGGAAATCAATATGGGCGTGAATCCGGTTCTGCAAGCCAGGTCTTATCAAGCTGCGGGTGCGGGAATGATTTCTGTTTTGACAGATCCTGTTTTTTTCAAAGGCTCGATTGAAGATTTGCGAGAAGTAGCGAAAAATGTCGAAATTCCTGTACTTTGTAAAGATTTTATTATTAGTGAAAAACAATTGATTCGTGCTCGAAATGCGGGAGCAACGGTTGTATTGCTAATTATTTCGGCACTTACAGAAGAGATGCTAATTGCTCTGTTTGAACAAGCTCTGGCGCTTGATTTGGAAGTGTTAGTGGAAGTACATGACCAGAAAGAATTAGCTGTTGCTCAAAAAATTGGAGCTAAACTCATTGGTGTGAACAACCGTAATTTGCATACATTTGAAGTGGATATTGCAGTAAGTGAAAGACTGGCGAGCGATTTCTCGTCGGATGCTTGTTTCATAAGTGAATCAGGTTTTCGAACAGCTGAAGATGTGGCTCGGGTTAGTCAAAAATATAATGCAGTACTTGTTGGAGAAGCGCTAATGCGAGAAGCGACTCCAGAAGCAGCGGCGAAAAGTTTGAAGGTGACACGATGATTGTAAAAATTTGTGGATTGAAAAAAGCAGTAGATGTAGCGGCTGCGGTCGATAATGGCGCAGATATGATTGGCTTCGTTTTCGCAAAAAGTAAACGCCAAGTTACGGTGGAAAAGGCACATGAATTAGCTAAAAATATTCCCGCTAACGTCAAAAAAGTCGGGGTATTCGTTAATCCTACTGAAGAAGAGTTAAAGGCAGCAATCAAAGGTGTGCCATTAGACATTGTTCAACTTCACGGACAAGAACCCGCAAAACAAGCAAATCGCACAGATGCAAAAGTAATCAAAGCTTTTCCTGTGAAAGATGGGAAACTTCCTACCAATATAAATGACTATCCAAACGCTTATATTTTACTTGATGCACCAGCAGAGGAATATGAAGGCGGCAGCGGAAAAACATTTGATTGGGATAAAATAAATAGAGACATGCTTACAAAAAACAAATTAATTATAGCTGGCGGATTAAATGCTCAGAATGTACAAGAAGCCATTAAACGCTTTGAACCATATGCAGTAGATATTTCCTCTGGCGTAGAAACAAACGGAGAAAAAGATCCGGAGAAAATTAAATGCTTCATTAAAACAGCAAAAGGAGTGGAATAATAATGACTTATCAAGCACCTGACGAAAATGGCTTTTACGGAAAATTTGGCGGCAGATTTGTACCAGAAACATTAATGAAAGCAGTGAAAGAATTAGACGAGGCGTACCGGGCTTCCAAAACAGATCCTGCTTTTCAAAAAGAATTAAACTATTATTTAAAAGAATATGTGGGCCGAGAAACACCACTTTATTTTGCTGAACAATTAACAGCACATGCGGGCGGAGCAAAAATTTATTTAAAACGCGAAGATTTAAATCATACTGGCGCACATAAAATCAATAATACTATTGGGCAAGCCTTACTCGCACGTCAAATGGGCAAACAAAAAGTAGTGGCAGAAACTGGCGCAGGACAACACGGGGTGGCGACTGCAACTGTTGCAGCACTTTTTAATATGGAATGTACTATTTTTATGGGAGAAGAAGATGTGAAACGCCAATCACTCAATGTGTTTAGAATGGAACTTCTTGGTGCAAAAGTAGTGAGCGTGAAAGCAGGAAGCAGAACATTAAAAGACGCAGTAAATGAGGCGCTCAGATTCTGGGTTGCTAATGTGGAAGACACGCATTACATTATGGGATCCGTTCTTGGACCGCATCCATTTCCAGAAATTGTTCGTGATTACCAAAGTGTGATAGGAATAGAAGCACGCAAACAACACTTGGAAAAAGAAGGTAAGCTTCCTGATGCAATTGTTGCTTGTGTTGGAGGCGGGAGTAATGCGATGGGGTTATTTTATCCATTTGTAGATGATGTTTCTGTTCAAATGCACGGTGTGGAAGCAGCGGGACACGGTTTAGAAACTGAATTCCATGCAGCGACTATTTCCAAAGGAGAAATCGGGATTTTACACGGAGCGATGATGGACGTTTTACAAGATGAGAATGGACAAATTTTGGAAGCATTTTCGATTTCAGCTGGCTTAGATTATCCAGGTATTGGTCCGGAGCATAGCTTTTTCCGTGATTTAGGTCGTGCAGCGTACCATTCTGTTACCGATGATGAAGCCGTTGAAGCATTTCAACTTTTATGTCGTACGGAAGGAATCATTCCTGCACTCGAAAGCTCGCACGCGATTAGTTATGCAGTCAAACTTGCAAGCCAAATGCGTCCAGAAGAAAGTATGGTCGTTTGTTTATCTGGTCGCGGAGATAAAGATGTTAATCAACTAAAGGAACGCTTGGAGGGACAAACAAATGACTAAAACATTAACGAATAAACTAGCGAAAAAAGATCATGCTGCCGTAGTTACTTACATTATGGGTGGCGATGATGGCTTAGATAATTTAGAAGAACAGTTATTGTTTCTCGAAAAATCTGGTGTAAGCGCGATTGAAATTGGTATTCCTTTTTCTGATCCGGTTGCCGACGGTCCGATTATTCAACTTGCTGGGTTACGTGCTTTAAAGGAGCAAGTGAGTTTAGAAGCCATTTTAAATAAATTGGCTAGGAGTAAAGTGCAAATTCCGCTAATTATTATGAGTTATATTAATCCGATTTTTCATTTAGGTATCCCGAAATTTGTTGAATTGGTGCAGAAAACGCCGGTGAAAGGGCTTATTATTCCTGATTTACCTTATGAGCACCAAACACTGATTACGCCAGAACTTCAAGGGACAGATATCGCACTTATTCCGCTTGTTTCATTGACAAGTCCGAAAGAGCGCCTCGAAGAAATTGCGAAACAGGCAGAAGGGTTTATTTATGCAGTAACAGTTAACGGAACTACCGGTGTGAGGAGTGAATTTGATGCCCATATTGATAACCATTTAGCTTATTTAAAAAGCATTAGCCCTGTTCCAGTTCTCGCAGGTTTTGGTGTTTCTTCTATTGAACATGTGGAAAAATTTGCGCATGTATGTGATGGTGTAATAATCGGTAGTAAAGTCGTGCAAATGTTACATGAAGAAAAAACGGCAGAGCTAGGAGCGTTTTTACAAAAGGCCGCAGAAGTTCGAATCGAAAACTAATTACTACTTACAATTTCTCTTTAAATATGGTAAAGTCTGGTGTATAGAATGTTAAAGAGGAGTTGTAAGGATGTCTGTTGAAGTTAAACCAGAGCATGCGAGAATGCTCAATAACACGAAAAATGTCACACTTGGAATAGCGATTGTATCGACTATTCAAGCAGTATTAAGTGCAGTCTCTATTGTAGGTCTTTTTGCGTTACAACAAAGAAAAGAAGTACTTGCTAATGCACATGCCACTGCGGTCGTTCAAAATACGATTATGACGACTACCATTATGGCAGTTATTTGTATTGCGTTTACGATTATGTTATTTCTTTCTTTTAACAAACTTAGAAAAGGTATTATAATTACGCCGCTTGTATATTATTTATACGCTGCATTTACTATTCTTGGTGTTATTTTGTCAATGATTAATAGTGGTGTGAACTTTGTTTCGCTTATTTTACCAGCAGTACTACTTGCTTTAAGTGTAACTTGTATTTTAAATCTTAGAAGAATGCGATAAAAGTAGTAGTGTAAGAATGATTTTTACATAACCCGATTTAACAGACAGACTTAAAAGAAAAAATCAATCGAGGTAACAGAAATTATGAGTTCAAAATTAATGCGAGGAACGGCTGTGCTTACCGCTGGAACATTGCTTTCAAAAATCTTAGGGATTTTATATGTTATTCCATTTTACTGGATTGCCGGCGGGGAACAAGCAACGATTCTCTATCAATATGGATATGTCCCTTACCAAATTTTCTTAAATATCGCGACAGCTGGAGTACCTTTAGCAGTTGCCAAATATATTTCGAAGTATAATTCGTTAAATGAATATGCTTTAAGTCAGCGATTGTATAGATCAAGTACGTATTTAATGATATTCACAGGGATTGTTAGTTTTTTAATAATGTATATTTTTGCCCCGATACTCGCGGGGATGCAAGAGGTTAGTGGCGGAACGAGTATTGAAGATATTACGACGGTTATTCGCGCAGTAAGTTTTGCATTACTTATTATTCCTGTAATGAGTTTACTTCGGGGGTATTTCCAAGGATTTCATTCGATGGGACCTTCTGCCGTGTCACAAGTAATTGAACAAATAGCGAGAATTGTATTTTTACTTGCTAGTACGTATATTGTCTTACATTTAATTGGTGGAAGTCTTGTTACAGCGATGAGTTTAGCGACTTTTGCGGCTTTTGTTGGTGCGTTTTTCAGCTTGATTTGTCTCATTTGGTATTACCGAAAACGGAAGCCGGGTATTCAAAAAATGATTGCTGGCAGTGACAACAAGTTGCGCGTTTCGACTTTTCATCTATTAAAAGAAATTTCGATATCTGCGGTGCCATTTATTATTGTTGGAATGGCGATGTCGCTTTATCAGCAAATTGATTTATTTACGTTTGCTCGTGTTTTAACCTACGATGGTATGGACGGGAAAACAGCGGAGGATTTGCTTTCAATTTTCAACTTTTCCGTTCAAAAAATTATTATGATACCGGGAACTTTAGCCTTGGCATTTTCGATGACACTTGTGCCTTTAGTGGCGGCATCTTTCCATAAAGGGCGAATTCGGGAAGTTCATCATCATTTGACGGCTGTTTTCCAAGTGTTACTATTTTTAGTTGTGCCAGCTTGTTTAGGAATTGCCCTTTTAGCGGATCCGCTTTACACCATTTTTTATGGTTATAATGCAGATGGTTCGATGTTACTTCAGTTTTTTGCGCCATTTGCCATATTCTTCTCGTTATTTAGTGTAACAGCCGCGATTTTGCAAGGAATTGATGAACAACGGTACACGGTTCTTAGTCTCTTACTTGGTTTACTGACAAAATCAGTGTTGCAAATGCCATTAATTTTACTTTTAGGGGCAAAAGGTGGGGCATTAGCTACGGGACTTGGTTATATTGTTTCCGTAGTATTCACCATTTTTATTATTAAAAAATATGCGAAGTACTCGTTTAAATATTTATTTAGACGGCTTATACTTATTTTAGGAATTAGTGCGGTGATGCTTCTTAGTGTCTGGTTGATTTATCATGGCTTGATTTTATTTTTAAATCCACATGCAAGATTAACAGCACTAGTTATTGTTTTTGTTTCAGCCGGCTTTGGTGCCTATATTTATGCGTTTTTGGCTGCAAAAGCAGGTCTGTTAAACTATATTCTAGGGGACCGAATGTATAAAATTCGTAAAAAACTTCATTTGATTTAAACTTTTTGTAAAGAACAAGCCGATATTTATTTGGGTTTGTTCTTTTTTTTTAAAAGAGTTAATGGTAAAGTAAACAAGGATATATAATTTAATGTAAAGGAAGTTAGACGATGGGTTCAAAACTGCTCAGAGGAACATTTATTCTGACGCTAGGGACATTAATCTCTAAAGTGCTCGGAATATTGTATGTGATTCCGTTTTATGCGATTATTGGAGGAGATGAACCAGCGCTTCTATATAATTTCGGTTATGTGCCGTATCAATTATTCTTAAGCATTGCGACTGCAGGGATTCCGCTGGCTGTTGCTAAATATATAGCAAAATATAATGCGATGGAAGAATACGCTGTAGGTCGACGTTTATTTAAAACCGGTGTATATTTAATGATTTTCTCCGGCATTGTCTGTTTCCTAGCAATGTATGGACTTGCTCCAACGCTTGCTCGGATGCAACAACTGGAGGGCGGTTATAGTTTAGCAGATGGGATTCAAGTTATTCGTGCAGTTAGTTTCGCCTTACTAATTATTCCGGTAATGAGTTTACTACGAGGCTTTTTCCAAGGATATAATTCGATGGGACCTTCTGCTGTATCGCAAGTGTTAGAACAAGTTGTTCGGATTATGTTCTTACTTGCTGGAACATTTATTGTCATGTATGTACTTGATGGGAATGTCGTAACGGCTATTAGTATTGCTACTTTCTCCGCGTTTGTCGGCGCTTTTGCAAGTCTACTTTTACTTCTTTGGTATTTTTACAAACGAAAACCTGGACTGGACCGAATGCTTTTAGAAGACAGAGGGACTGTGAAAATTTCTATCCCGACGCTTTATAAAGATATTATTCTTTCGGCGATTCCGTTTATTATTGTTGGATCTGCTACATCCCTTTATCAATTGATTGACCAGTTTACATTAGGACGGGTACTGGAATATATTGGCATTACGCCGGAACTAGTGAATTCTTATGTGGCAATTATTAACTTTGATGTACAAAAATTGATTATGATTCCCGGCACACTCGCGATTGCGTTTTCGATGGCGCTTGTCCCACTAGTGACGGGAGCTTATGTGAGAAAAGAATATGCGCAAGTGAAGCGTCAACTTAATGATGTTTTTCAAATTTTATTATTTTTAACAATTCCAGCTTGTTTTGGGATTGCGATGCTAGCAAGACCGCTATTTACGGTGTTTTTCTCGCCAAGTGATAACGGTACAGCATTACTACAACTTTTTGCGCCAATCGCTATTTTATTCTCCTTATTTAGCGTATCTGCTGCAGTCCTTCAAGGGATTGATGAACAACGATTTACCGTACTTGGTTTATTACTCGGTCTACTGGCTAAATCAGTTCTTCAAATGCCGCTCATTATGTTATTTGAGGCAAAGGGATCCATTATTGCAACCGGAATTGGCTATGCGGTATCTTGTATTTTCATGCTACTTATTATTAAGAAATATGTTCGTTTTTCGTTCAAAGTTATTTTACGGCGAACGGTACTTTTCTTTGGGATGACGGCTTTAATGGGGCTTGTAGTTATTGCGCTTTATATTATGATGTCTAACTTTGTATCAACAGACCGGAAAATTCCTGCATTAATGATTACAATCGTTTGCGGCGGGGTAGGTGCAATTTTCTATGGTTACATGGCATTTAAACTCCACTTATCCGATAAATTATTTGGGCCACGTGGAACGAGACTGCGTGAAAAATTAAGAATTCGCTAGGAGGATTATATGAAAAAAACACCATTTATTATTAGCGGTATCGCTCTCCTTGGATTTATTTTCTTTATGACAGGCGTTATGACCGGTGCAAAGTGGATTCAACATTTTGATGATTATTGGAACAGTATTATCCGTGTAGGCATTACGAATACGAAAACAACGGTGATTTCTTATCTAACGGATATTGGCGGAGTCGCGACCATTTGTATTTTAACAGCAGTCATTGTCGTTATATTTGTTGTCATTCGAAAAGTAGATATGGCGATTTGGTTTGGTGGTATTGTTTTAATTGGTGGAGCACTTATCCCGTCAATTATTAAAAATATCGTTCAACGACCAAGGCCTACGTATAAATTAATCGAACAAGGTGGATTTAGTTTTCCAAGTGGACATTCGACCGGTTCTACGGTATTTTATGGTATGCTTGCTTTCTTGTTAATTCTATACGTGAGCCGCAGATGGCTTCGATTTACAATTGGCATTCTAGCCTTTGGTCTAGTTATTTTCATCATGTATTCGCGTGTTTACTTAGGGGTGCACTTTCCAAGCGATGTGGTTGCAGGATTCTTAATCGGCAATGCAGCACTTTTCAGTGGCATTGGATGTTACTTCATTTGGAATCAAAAATTAGCATTATGGGCGAGTAGATTTAAAAAAGCATAGAAAAAAATCCTCTCTTTCAAAAAGGGAGGATTTTTTATTAAGCATGTTCGTCAGTTTCGCTAAAAATTTTCAAGTAAGTCGGTAATTCTTCGGCAATTTCGGTTGGAAGTACCACATAGCGCTTTTTAGCTAAAATTTCGCCGATATAGCTGTGAAGAAAGACCGCGGCTAGAGTGCCGGTAATCGGTTTTTCAGTTTGCGCCATTAAGCCACAAATTGTACCGGCAAGCGTATCACCCATACCACCTGTTGCCATTGCTGGTGTTCCGTACATATTTTGCCAAGCAGACTCGCCAGAATACACTTTTGTACGGTGCCCTTTTAAAACAATCGTTGCGTCGATAGCAAGCGCTACATCAGTTGGTGTTACGGCATCTGGCGCTAATACTTTAAGCCTTTCCCATTCTCCAGCATGAGGCGTAAAAGTTAGTTTCGCGGCAGGATGGGGATTTTCTCCTTTTGCATAAATAGTAATCCCATCACCATCAATAATTACTTGTTGCTGTTCGGTTGATTTTTCTAAAACTAAACGAAAAATTTCTTCCGCATAGGCATCAAGTCCAAGCCCAGGACCAATTAAAATCGTATCAAATTGGCTGATTTGTTCGCTGAGACTCGAGATATTTTCATAATCAATAAACATGCATTCAGGTATTCTTGTTTGGAGAGCAGGTCGGTTGACACTATCGGAGGCCACGGTTGTTAAACCAGCACCACTTTTGACACAAGCTTCTGCCGCCATAATAGCAGCACCACCAAATTGTTTATTTCCAGCGACAATCAGAACGCGCCCATAGTCACCCTTATGTGTTTCATCTTCGCGTTTAGGAATCCATGCGCACATTGCTTTTGGTGTTATTTTTTTCATTTTTGTAAAACCTCCTTATGACACTGGCTTTTATCTACTCAACCGGGTAAAATAAAGAACAGATAAATCATGTTTATCTTAAATGATAAGGAGGCTTTTGTAAAATGAAACCTATATATCCTGCAGTGAAAGCAGTTATCGTAAAAGACGGAAAATTTTTAGCACTAAAGAAAAAAGGGGTAGAAGGAGAAGTTTTTGAACTTCCAGGAGGCCGCATGAATTATGGTGAAACGCACGGGGAAGCCCTTTTTAGAGAAGTTTATGAAGAAACAAAATTACAAGTACAGCCATTTATTTTATATGATACGTGGGAATTTTTCCATGAGGATTTCCAAATTACCGGTGTTATTTATTTGGTAGAAATGCCAGAAGGTGGCGAAATCGAATTATCCGATGAACACGAAGAATATCGCTTTTTACCACTAGAAAAAGAAAGTTTAAATGTCATGGATATCGTTTTTTCTTCGCGCATGGAACGCTGGGATTTTGAAGCAATTAAAGGTTTTATGAGAAAATAGGGAGTTCCGGCTTCCAAGCTACGTAAAAACAGTTTACAATAGAGAAGATAAGTTTGAAGGAGGGAATAACAATTATGACAGAAATTAATTGGCAAAAAGAAGTGGAATCACGCAAAGATGATTTCTTAGAAGATTTAAAAGGGCTTCTTCGCATTCCGAGTGTTCGCGATGACAGTAAAAAAACAGAAGATGCGCCGTTTGGACCAGACGTGAAACGCGCGCTCGACTATATGATTGAACTTGGTAAAAAAGACGGCTTCACAGCGAAAGAAGTTGGAAACGTAGCAGGACACCTTGAATACGGTCAAGGAGAAGAACTAGTTGGCGTTTTAGGCCATGTGGATGTAGTACCAGTTGGTGATGGTTGGACGAACGGACCATTCGAACCAACTTTACGCGACGGCAAATTATACGCTCGTGGGGTTGCGGACGATAAAGGACCAACAATTGCAGGTTACTATGCGCTAAAAATTATTAAAGAACTAGGATTACCACTTTCTCGCCGTGTTAGAATCATTGTTGGTTCTGATGAAGAGAGCGGTATGAGCTGTGTGGAACGTTATTTTGAAACAGAAGAACAACCAACACTTGGTTTTGTTCCTGATGCAGAATTCCCAATCATTCACGCGGAAAAAGGTATCTCAGAACTAGATGTATCTTTTAAAGATGGTGAAGCAAGCGGGGAAGCGGCTTTCCGTTTACTTAGCGTAGAATCAGGCGAGCGTTACAACATGGTTCCAGATCACGCAACAGCTATTTTAGAAGACGTAAAAGACTTTGATAAATTAGCGAATGCATTCAAAACCTTCCTAGCAAACCATCCAGTAGAAGGAACATTAGAAGAAAACGGCAAATCCGTTAAAATTAATATTGTTGGTAAATCTGCCCATGCAATGGAACCAAATAACGGTGTAAACGCTGGTCTTCATTTAGTAGCTTTCCTTGGTAAATTCAAGCTGACTGGCGCGGCAAATGATTTCGTAACATTTGGTCGCGATTACCTATTCGGCGATTCCCGTGCAGTTAAATTAGGTATTAGCTATGAAGACGAAGAAAGCGGCGAACTAACAATGAACGTTGGCGTTATTCGTTACGATGTAGCAGAAGGTGGAAAATACGGACTTAATTTCCGTTATCCAGTAACTGCTAATATGGACAAATTGAAAAATAAAATGCAAACAGTAGTTTATGAGTACAATGCGCAATACACGCATTACGAAGATTCCAAACCACTTTTCGTACCAAAAGATCATCCGCTAATTCAAGTTTTACAAGAAGTGTATACAAAACAAACGGGTGAAGAAGCTACTTTACTAGCAATTGGTGGCGGAACTTATGCGCGCCACATGGAGACTGGTGTGGCGTTCGGCGCACTATTCCCAGGCCGTGAAGACACGATGCACCAAAAAGACGAATTCAGCTATTTTGATGATTTGTTAAAAGCTACTGCAATTTATGCAGAAGCACTTTACAAATTAGCGAAGTAAGGGTTATAATTGAAAAAATTAACTGCTGCAAAGCTTAGTTTTGCGGCAGTTTCTTTGTTTCATTAAGTTTTTAGATAGTTCCAAAAATTAACTATGCAAGGAGAGACTTGAGATGAAAGTATTAGTAAATAACCATTTAGTGGAAAGAGAAGATGCCACAGTTGACATTGAAGACCGCGGATATCAGTTTGGTGATGGTGTATATGAAGTAGTTCGTCTATATAATGGAAAATTCTTCACTTATAATGAACACATTGATCGTTTATATGCGAGTGCAGCAAAAATTGACTTAGTTATTCCTTATTCGAAAGAAGAGTTACGAGCGTTACTTGAAAAATTAGTTGCTGAAAATAATATTAATACAGGAAATGTCTATTTACAAGTGACTCGAGGTGTTCAAAACCCGCGTAATCACGTTATGCCAGATGATTTCCCGCTGGAAGGCGTTTTAACAGCAGCAGCTCGTGAAGTACCAAGAAATGAACAACAATTTGTGCAAGGTGGACCAGTAATTACAGAAGAAGATGTTCGTTGGTTACGCTGTGACATCAAGAGTTTGAATTTACTTGGAAACATTTTAGCAAAAAACAAAGCACATCAACAAAATGCGTTAGAAGCTGTTTTACACCGCGGAGAGCAAGTAACTGAGTGTTCAGCTTCCAATATTTCTATTATTAAAGACGGTGTGTTATGGACGCACGCAGCAGATAATTTAATCTTAAATGGTATTACTCGTCAAGTAATTATTGCTGTTGCGAAAAAGAATGGTATTCCGGTCAAAGAAGCTGATTTTACTTTAACAGATCTTCGTGAAGCCGATGAAGTATTCATTTCAAGCACAACAATCGAAATTACCCCAGTTACCCATATCGACGGAGTGCAAGTAGCTGACGGAAAACGCGGACCTATTACCGCAAAACTTCATCAATATTTTGTAGAAGAAATCGTTCAAGCATGTGGCGAATTAGAATTTGCAAAATAATAAGTAGAAACCTTCCTTTTTTAGGAAGGTTTTTTTGCGTCTTGATACCTATGTAAAAATTTATATAACTTTTTTATCCGTTGAAATTACGCCATTGGCTCCGCTTTCAGTTTGAAAAGCCTGGTTTTAAGCGATTGACAAATTTTTTTGGAGGTGTATAATTCAAAAGGCTAATAGTTCGCATGCGAAATATTTGGGAGCGAACAATATGGAGGGAAGTCATGGATGAAAAATTAGTGAAAGAGGTTATTTTCTCTTTTCGCGAAGTACAACGAAAAACACATCACGTGCTTGCAGAAGAAGCGGCGAATAGGGAGATTACAACAACCCAATTACTTGCAATCAGAGAATTACAAAAAGAATCAGAATTAACACTTGGCGAATTAGCAGAACGAATGAAGCTTGGTAAAAGTACTGTATCTGGTATTGTAGATCGATTAGTGAAAGCGGGATTTTTAAAACGTACAAGAAATGAAAGTAATCGCCGCGCACTCAGCTTAGAATTAACTGAAAAAGGAGCTACAAAAGCAGCAGAAACGTATCATGTATTCTTCAACCGTTTAGAACCTATCTTAGAGATTGGCGAAGAAAGGTTAAAAGAAATGCTAGAAATGCACCAAGAGATTATTACCATTTTAGAAAGGGAAGGTGCACGAGATTGAATATGAAAGCAGCAAGTACATCAGTGAAGCGTAATGGTATTTTGATTGTTATGCTTATGGGCGCCTTTGTTACGATTCTCAACCAAACGTTGATGAATGTCGCGCTACCAAGTATTATGAAAGATTTTGGAATTACAGCCAGTCAAGGGCAATGGTTATCGACTGGATTTATGTTGGTTAATGGTGTCATGATTCCAATGACGGCCTTTTTAATTGAACGATTTACAACGCGTCAGCTTTACTTATTTGCGATGATTACCTTTGCGATTGGTACTGCAATTGGCGGATTTGCGACAGATTATACGATGCTTATTGCTGGCCGTATGGTACAAGCAATTGGGGCTGGGATTGTTATGCCACTTCTTACTGTTGTGGTCTTAAACTTATTCCCGATGGAACGAAGAGGGCGAGCAATGGGCTTAATTGGTCTTGCTATGAACTTTGCTCCAGCAATTGGTCCGACACTTTCAGGGTGGATTGTTCAACAATATGATTGGCGCAATTTATTCTTTATTATTATTCCTTTCGCGATTCTTGATATTGTCGTAGCGATTTTCTTACTTAAAAATGTCGGAAAAAGAACTTTCCCGAAACTCGATATCCTTGGGGTTATCATGTCAACAGTCGGGTTTGGTAGTTTATTATTAGGATTTAGTAATGCTGGAGACCATGATTGGTTAACATGGAAAGTAGCTGGATTTATTATTCTTGGTCTAGTAGTGCTAGGAATATTTATTCGTTACCAAACAAGCAACAAAGCGCCACTACTTAACTTTAGAGTATTTAAATATCCTACCTTTGCGCTTACAACAGCCATTAGTTTCTTTGTTGTAATGGGCCTTTTTGGTGGCATGTTATTACTACCAATTTTCTTACAAACTGTTAGAGGATTTTCACCACTAGAATCGGGGCTTGTTCTCTTGCCGGGTGCGCTTGTCACGGCGATACTTTCACCTGTAACTGGGGTGATGTTTGACCGTTTTGGGGCTAAATATTTATCACTTGTTGGCTTAATTATCATGGCGGGATCGACCTTCATGTTTACCAACTTGGATGAATCTACTACATTGACTTTTATTATTATTGTACAAACGATTCGTTCGGCTGGGATGGCGATGGTTATGATGCCACTGCAAACAGCAGCGCTCAACTCGCTTCCATTAAAACTAGCATCTCATGGTTCAGCAATGTTTAATACCATGCGTCAAGTTGCTGGTTCAATCGGAACAGCGGCGCTTATAACGGTTATGTCTAAAAGTGCTGCGAGTTTCGCTACTAAGCTCGGACCAGCCGATGTGATTGGCAAAACTAAAACTGATATTGCCAACCATGTTCTTATCCACGGAATTGAAACGGCCTTTTTAGTTGCCGGAATTCTTTCTGTAGTTGCTTGTGTCCTAGCACTATTTATACAAAAAAATAGAAGTGCCATGGATCCAATTGTTACTAAAACCGAAAAAGCATAAAATAATGAAAAAAGTGTGTTCCATTTTGATGGAATGCACTTTTTTTGTGTAAATAAAGTAAATTTGTAAAAAAATCTAGATAACGAACATATGTTGACTTGACTAGTAAGGCTAAGAGAAGTAAAATCATGAATAGTTACCTATTTGTTCGGAAGTGAAATAAACGAGGGATAGTGAAGTTGCAAAGAGCTAATAAAAGGTGTGCATGTAGATGAAAGATAACTTTTTTGGGAGAGAATATGACATAGCTCCGGCCGGAGGGGAAACTGGCCAGGCATTCGTTGCAACACATGAAGACGAAAAATTCTTTTTAAAAAGAAATTCTTCGCCTTTTTTAGCTGCGCTTTCTGTAGAAAACATCGTTCCAAAATTAGTTTGGACGAGACGCGTAGAGAATGGAGATGTCATCACTGCTCAAAAATGGGTGAATTGCCATATTTTGACACGTGAAGAAATGGTTGGACCGCGAGTGGCAAAACTATTAGCTAAAATCCACCATTCAGAAAACTTGCAACACATGCTAGCGAAAATCGAAAACTGCTATTTTTCTGCAGATCAACTTTTGAGTCTCATAAAAGTAAACACAAAAGCTAATAACGAGCTATCGAAAGAAATAATAGCAGCAATCCGCTATTTAGAACAGAATCTCTCTGCTGCTCAGACGAACGATTATGTAGTTTGTCACGGAGATGTTAACCATAATAATTGGATTATTTCTGAAGAAAACGAACTGTTTCTAGTTGATTGGGATGGTGCGATGCTTGCAGACCCTGCGAATGATATCGGAATGATTTTATACCAATATATTCCGCGAAAAGATTGGGTAAGTTGGCTCTCTAATTACGGCACCACATTAACCGAAGAATTACATCGCAAATTAAAATGGTATACAATTTGTCAAACGGTTATGCAACTCATAACCGAGCATTCGAATGAAGCCAATGAACGAGCAAAACAAATTTTTCAAAATGCAATAGAAGATGATGAGGTGTAAAGAAAGATGCGTGTAAAACATAAACCATGGGCAAAAGATAGATTGGAAGAATTCCCAGCAATTTACATCAAAAACCCAGAAGATTTCAAAGGTCAGTGGCGTGAAGTATTCGGAAATGATAATCCAATCCATATCGAAATTGGTTCCGGTAAAGGTCAATTTATTAGTGGCATGGCAAAAGCAAATCCGGAAATTAACTATATTGGTATCGAAATGATCGAAAGCGTGCTCGTTTCGGCGCTCGATAAAGCGATTGAAGCGGACGTCCCTAATTTACGATTAGTTGCTAGAGATGCTAAATTACTAGAAGAATGTTTTGAAAAAGGAGAAATAGCACAAATTTATTTAAACTTCTCCGATCCATGGCCGAAAAAACGCCATACAAAACGTAGACTAACGAATCCAACGTTCTTAACTATTTATGAGCGACTGCTACCGGAAGCGGGGGAGATTCATTTCAAAACCGATAATCGCAGTTTGTTCGAATATTCGCTAGTAGCTTTCTCAGAATACAATATGTTATTAACTTTTGTATCTCTTGACCTGCATAATAGCGATTACGAAGGGAATATTAAAACTGAATACGAAGAAAAATTTTCAGCTAAAGGATTCCCCATCTATCGTCTTGAAGCAAAATTTGATAGAAATTAACAAGGATAACCAGATGCATCTGCTGCATCTGGTTTTTATTTTTAATTGGAGGCGTTAAAAGTGGATTCCATTCAAATTGGAAAAATAAAGATTTATTGGTTACGCGGAGGGTATACTCATTTTGACGGTGGCGCAATGTTTGGCGTTGTACCAAAACCTTTATGGGAGAAAAAATATCCCGCAAATGACAAAAATCAATTAGCTAACGTAACCGATCCGATGTTTTTTCAGTACTTAGGGAAAAATTATTTAATTGATAGCGGGCTAGGGAACAGACGGCTTACAGAAAAACAAAAACGGAATTACGGTGTGACGGAAGAATCGTTTGTACTAGAAGATTTGGCGCAATTATCTATCGCTCCAGAAGACATTGATTATGTTTTGATGACACATTTGCACTTCGATCATGTGTTAGGCCTGACCGGTGTTTCGGAAGAGGGGAGTTTTTATTCCATCTTTCCCAATGCGGAAATCTGGACTTCCAAAACGGAATGGGAGGAAATGCAACACCCAAACATTCGTTCAAAAGCAACATACTGGCAAGAAAACTGGCAAACGATAGCAGGACAAATTCATACATTTACCAAAGAAAAAGAATTCAACGATGCGATTAAAATGACGCACACAGGTGGACATAGTAATGGGCATTCAGTTGTATGGATAGAATCGGACGGAGAAAAAGCGATACATATGGCGGATATTTTCCCGACATTTGCGCATCAAAATGTGCTTTGGGTCACTGCTTATGATGATTATCCAATGACTTCTATCTCTGCCAAACAAGAAATTTTTAAACAAACTTTTGGTGAAAATTATTGGTTTTTATCATACCATGACGCCAGATTTCGAGCAGTTCAAATGGACGGAAATGGAAAAATAGAAGCCGAATTAAAAATAGAACAGCGAAATTAAGAAGTGAGAAGTCACTTCTTTTTTTGAGGGTATTTTTATTTTGTGTTATAATTGTATTTATAAACGCTTTAAAATAGCCAATATGATATCCTGGGTAGGGGGTTGTCGTGTGGTATACTATAAGGGGGTATATATGGAAATCGAGCAAAAGAAAGCGCTGGTAACGCGATTCGCTAAGATAGAAGGACATGTACGTTCTATAAAAACGATGACAGAAGAAGAGCGTGATTTAGAAACTATTATGCAACAAATAGCAGCGGTGAAAAAAGCGATGGATGCTGCCGCAAAATTAATCTACACAGAACAAATGAAGGAGTTAATTGAACAAGGTGAAACAGATGAAGTGGTAATTAAAAAGAAAATAGATAGTTTTATCCGCTAAAAAACGACTCCCCACTTGGGGAATCGTTTTTATTTTTTAAGCTAAATATACGTCGATGATTGTTCCTGTGTTAGCGTCTGCGATAAATTCGAATTGCTTCTTCTCGCCTTCGCGAATACAAGTGATTCCGCCGTGGTAAACGAAAGTATCAATCGCGAATTTTTTGTAATGTTGTTTTTTAAGTTGAATCCAAGAACCTTCGATTGGTCCTTCTTGCTTGAATGCATCTTTTACCTTTTCTAAGATGACGTCCCCAGAAATTGTTTTATCGCTAAGTAAATAATGATAAACAAGGTGTCCAGCCGCTGCTCCTGCTCCAACGCCTGCAATGAAAGCTTTCCAGTTCATCGCTTTTCCTCCCTAGTGTTTCCTATTCTTTTTAAAAGATGCTACTACAAACATCTCTTTTAATCATTATACTACAAATTTTTGATTATAAAAGGATTTTTGAACACGCTTTCTGTAAAAGAGAGAAGTGAAGCGAGCGGAAACGGATATTATTTGCTATAATAAAAGAGATTTTAGACGGAAAGAGATGATTATTAATGGAAAAAGAAACGTTAGCGATGTTTAAAGAATTAACGGAACTTCAAGGGACTTCGGGTGATGAACATAGAATTCGTGCTTTTATGCGAAAAGAACTTGAACCGGTTTCCGATGAAATTATCCAAGACGGCTTAGGTGGTATTTTTGGTGTGCGCCACGGAGCGGAAGGTGGTCCACGCGTCCTTGTTGCGGCTCATATGGATGAAGTTGGCTTTATGGTAACGCAAATTACAGAAAATGGTCTAATACGTTTTCAAACAATTGGTGGTTGGAATCCGCAAGTTTTACAGGCACAGCGAGTGCAAATTATGGCGCCTAACGGTCCGGTTATTGGGGTAGTTGCTTCTGTTCCACCGCATTTGTTGTCGGAGGCTGAACGTAGCAAACCAACGGATCCTAAAAACTTACTAATTGATATTGGTGCGGATGATAAAGCGGACGCGGAGAAAATTGGTATCAAACCAGGGCAATTCATTGTTCCTGTGGCTGAATTCACGCCGCTTGCGAATCCAAAGAAAATTTTAGCGAAAGCATGGGATAATCGTTATGGCGTTGGTCTTGCGATTGAACTTATGAAAGAATTGGAAGGCGAATCGTTGCCAAATACACTTTTTGCTGGGGCGAATGTGCAAGAAGAAGTCGGTCTGCGCGGTGCGGGCGTAAGTGCGAACATGATTAAACCAGATTTATTCTTCGCGTTAGATGCTAGCCCTGCAAATGATACGACTGGGAATAAATCGCAATTCGGTCAAATTGGTCAAGGTTTCTTACTGCGTATTTTTGACCGGACGATGATTATGCATCGAGGTATGCGTGAATTTTTAATAGATACTGCGGAAACCAATAAAATTCCTTATCAATATTTTGTTTCGCCAGGAGGAACGGATGCTGGGAAAGTGCATACATCGCTTAGCGGGATTCCGAGTGCAGTAATTGGTGTTCCAGCTAGATACATTCACTCGTCTAACTCGATTTTACATGTGGATGACTATGCTGCTGCAAAAGAAATGATTACAACGCTTATTCGCAGTTTGGATAAAACGACCTACGAAACAATTAAAAACAATGCGTGAAATAATAAAGAAACCAGTAATTGTTGTGGGGTTGTTCCTTTTGGTGGCGAGTTTAGTATTCTTGCTAGGCTATGTTACGGACCTGCCTTATTTTCGTGATTCAGAGCTTGGTTGGATATGGACCACTATGATTGCTGGGATCGTGACATTATTTTTCGGGTATTTCCACGATTTTTTAGAAAAGAAAAAAGCGCGCTCTAAAGTACGGTAAAAAAGTTTGGCTCCTTCGTTGGGGCTGGACTTTTTTCATGAGCGTTATTCTGGACGAAAGTGTTGTTAGGCGGTAGGATTTAACTAGTATGAGATTAGAAGGAGCGTATGGAAATGAAGAAATTAGAATCAGTAGAACAATTTGACGCTATTAAATCGGAAGGCAAATCCGTTTTTATGTTTAGTGCTGATTGGTGTGGCGACTGCAAATTCATCGAACCAGTAATGCCTGAAATCGAAGCGGAAAATGAGGACTTTGTCTTTTACCATGTTGATCGAGATGAATTTATTGATTTATGTGCTGATTTAGCGATTTTTGGTATTCCGAGCTTTTTGGCGTTTGAAGACGGTGAAGAAGTGGGGCGTTTTGTAAGTAAAGATAGAAAAACAAAAGAAGAAATTAATGATTTTCTAGCTGCGATATAAAAAGTAACTGCTTTTTATGGAAGGGGAGGCACTTATGGCAAAAATGACTACATTAAAAATGAAAGAAAAACTTGAAAAAGAATTACAAGCGCCGAATCGGCAGTTTTCATATAATCGAGACAATGACACGCTAACGGTTGCGCAAAATGGTAAAAAAGTAACTCTGACCATCCCGCAAATCATTGCGAACTTTGAAAATGATGGTAATGCAGCGGTGGAAAAAATTGTTTATTATGTGGAAGAGGGTTTTCGGGCAGCGGCGGGAAATGTTGAGCTGGAAAATAATAAAGCGAGCATCTATCCGGTTGTACGTGCAACTTCTTTTCCTGATGAAACAAAAGCTGGAGAAGCGCTGTTAACGGATGATCATACGGCTGAAACGAAAATTTTCTACGCGGTTGATTTGGGGAAATCTTATCGTTTTATTGAAGAGAGTATGCTTAAAAAAGCACAACTAACGTATAAAGAAATAAGAGAAGTTGCTTTTAATAATTTAGCGAATCTAGAAATCCCGCTAAAAAAAGATTCTGTTAATGGTAATGACTTTTATTTCGTTCGCACAAATGATGGTTACGATGCTAGTAGATTGTTGAATGAAGCGTTCCTTCGCGAAATGCGCGAGAAGTTAACGGGGGAAATGGTGCTTGCCGTACCGCATCAAGACGTTTTAATTATCGGGGATATCCAAGATAATACAGGTTACGATGTTCTGGCTCATATGACGATGGACTTTTTTGCGGATGGGCTTGTACCAATTACCTCTTTGCCATTTGTCTATAATAATGGTAAACTTGAACCGATATTTATAATGGCAAAAAACAGATTAAAGGAGTAGAAAACGTGATAGTAAACGCATTTTATAACAAAGAAGGGGTAGGGGACACTCTACTAATTGAAACAGGCGAAGTAACGTTTGAAAATCGTGAATGGGAACGCCGCGGTGATGTAGCGCGAATTTTTGATCGTGAAACAAAAGAGTTGGCGGGATATAACATCTTTAATAGCTCCAACTATTTTAATATTACTGCAAATGGTAAGGTGGATTTGACGGAGGAATTAGTAGCGCAAATGAATCAAGTAATTGAAAAAGCTGGATTCGAACCGGAAATCGTGGCTGATTTATCTCCTAAATTCGTCGTCGGTTATGTGGAATCGAAAGAAAAACATCCTAATGCAGATAAATTAAATGTATGTAAAATCAATGTAGGGGATGAAGTATTGCAAATTGTATGCGGTGCCCCGAACATTGACGCTGGTCAAAAAGTAGTTGTTGCAAAAATCGGTGCGGTTATGCCAAGTGGTTTAATTATCAAACCATCTAATTTGCGAGGAGAAGATTCTTTCGGCATGGTATGTGCTGCGCGTGAACTTGCGATTCCTGATGCGCCTACGGAAAAGGGGATTATGGTTCTGGAGGAATCGGCTGTGGTTGGAGAAGCTTTTCCTGTTAATTTCTAAATAAATGTTTAATTTTGAGCGTCTGATGCTATATCGGGCGCTTTTTTAGTTGCTATTTATTAGATATTGTGAAAACGCCTTAAATGTAGAACGATAAAATGTTAATTGTATACAAAATATGCATAAATCGCACAAAAATGAATCAATTTTACCTTTATAACAAAAACTTATACCACGTTTGAACCCTCTATTACCAAGGTATTATAACGAATATGGCTCGAAAAAAGGCGAATTCACAATTTTGTCATAGATTATTTTGTTTTTGTCTGTTAAAATCAAACAAGAAAATTAAATTTAGGGTGATAATGAATGGGATGGTTTAAAGATTTTTTCTTTGGCGATATGGATGAAGAAATAGATACATACGAAGATACGTCTTCACGAAAAGTAGAAAAGAAAGCAAAACAACGAGCACCAGAAGTAGTGCCAAAATCAAATGTAACAGCAATTAAAACGAAAGAACGTACTATAAGGAACGAACGACCAGTTGCTTACAAAACAGTTCCAAAACAAAAACATATGCAACCAGTGAAACGACAAATGAAAACGCAAATGGTATACCAGTATCCAAAAGGCGAATTTCGTTTTCCGTTAATTCCAGATAAACAAAAAAGCCAACCAATTCAACCAAAAAAACAACCAATAACAAAAAGACAAGCGGCAGAAACGCAACCAGTAAAAGAGGAAACAAGAAAACGACCTTTTACAGCGACGGATGTACCTTCGCCTGTTTATGCCTTTAATAAACGACCAAGTAAATTTGAGTTTGCTGTAACAGAAGCAGAAGAACTTAGTACAATACAAGAAGATTTAACTATTACTCCAGTAGATTTATTAGATTCAGCAGAAGCGGAAACAATTGCTTTTGACACAGAGCTAAATCGTCAAATAGAAGAAGAGATTGTGTCAGTGCCAGTGACGGAAGAAGTCATTACGGAGCCACCAGAAGTGAAAGTAACCCCAGAACCAGTAGAACAGCAAGAACCAGCACGCGTTTCCCTTATAACGGAAGAGCCGGCGCAAACGAAAACAACTACTAGAAGCAAACAAGTAGAATCAAATAGACAAGAACAATTGCTAAAAAGCAGAATTCCATTTAATGTCATGATGGTAAAGAAAGACAAACAAGCACTTCGAAAAGAAGAAGCACAGGAAATAAATGGGCAACAACCAGTTGAGGTAGAAGCAGAACAAACGAATACTGTTCGAGAAGCGCAAGTAGCGACAGTCTCTTACCCAACGAACTATGAATTTCCGTCGTTTAGTTTGCTCCATCCGCCAGTCTCCAAACGAGAAGACGACTCATGGCTACAAATGCAGCAAGAGATGCTAGATGAAACCTTGGAAAATTTCAACGTACAAGCTAGTGTAGTTAACCGTACACAAGGTCCAGCAGTAACTAGATTTGAAGTGCAACCTGAAAAAGGCGTTAAAGTTAGCAAAATCACTAATTTAACGGATGATATTAAATTAAATTTAGCAGCGAAAGATATACGGATTGAGGCGCCGATACCTGGTAAGAGTACAGTAGGGATAGAAATTCCGAATCAGACAAGTCGTCCCGTAATGCTTTCTGAATTGATGAATACGGAAGCTTTTCAGTCATCTACATCACCGCTCACAGCGGCACTCGGGCTAGATATCTCGGGAACGCCAATTATTACTGATTTACAAAAAATGCCCCACGGTTTAATCGCTGGAGCTACAGGGTCAGGGAAAAGTGTTTGTATCAATTCATTGCTAGTAAGTTTACTTTACAAAGCAACGCCAGACCAATTGAAACTACTTTTGATTGACCCTAAGATGGTCGAATTAGCTCCGTACAACCGGATACCACATCTTGTGAGTCCAGTTATTACGGATGCCAAAGCAGCTACTGTCGCTTTAAAATGGGCGGTAGAAGAAATGGAACGTCGCTATCAATTATTTAGCCATACAGGCGTTAGGAATATGGAGAAATATAATGAATACGCTAGTCACCCAGATCATACAGGGGAGAAATTACCTTATATTTTAATTGTGATTGATGAATTAGCTGATTTGATGATGGTTGCGCCAAATGATGTAGAAGAATCCATTAGCCGCATCGCACAAAAAGCAAGAGCTTGTGGCATTCATATGATTGTAGCGACACAGCGCCCATCTGTAGACGTTATTACAGGTCTCATTAAGGCGAATATCCCTACACGTGTTTCGTTCTCTGTATCTTCTCAAATCGACTCTAGAACGATTTTAGATGCAAGCGGAGCAGAAAAATTACTCGGAAAAGGGGACATGCTCTTCTTACCAAGTGGTGCAAGTAAGCCAGTGCGTTTACAAGGAACCTTCGTTAGTGATGAAGAGATTGATGCAGTTGTTGCTCATGTTCGGAGTCAAGGCGAGGCCGATTATATCTTTGAAGAACAAGAATTACTTGTAAAAGAAACGGCAAAAGAAAATACCGATGAATTATTTGAAGAAGCGTGTGACTTTGTTTTAAGCCAAAATGCTGCCTCAACATCCTTGTTGCAAAGACATTTTAGAATTGGTTATAACCGAGCGGCGAGATTAATGGAATCCCTTGAAAATCATCAAATTGTTTCTGGGATAAATGGTTCCAAACCGCGAGATGTTATTATTACAAAGGACCAATTAGCTAAGTTGCGAAACAAAGAATCTTAATTTTGTAGTACTAAACTAACATATTACTTAATTAGTTTTACAAATAATGGCTATTTTCATGAGTAATTTCGCTTATATTCGCTGAAAGATTTTTCTATTTACATGGAAAGTGATATAATAAGCTGGTGAATTATTGACTCAACTAGAATTCAAACATAAAACACAATTAGAACGTAAGATGATGTCTAGAAAACGGAGACTTTATACTGTTTTCAAAGTTAAGACTTGGTGCTTAACAGTTAACATGTTTTTTTTAGGCACCCTCTTCAAGATAAATTAATGGGGGTTCAAATAATGACTATCTATCATTTTGTTGGAATAAAAGGGTCAGGGATGAGTGCACTTGCTCAAATCCTGCATGATAAAGGTTTCCAAGTGCAAGGCAGCGATGTGGATAAATATTTCTTTACACAAAAAGCATTAGAAGAAAAGCAAATTCCGATTATGACTTTTTCGGCTGATAATATTCAAGAAGGCCTAACAATTATTGCTGGGAATGCATTCCCAGATACACATGAAGAAATTGAGCGTGCACTGGAGCTTGGGCTTCCGGTGATTCGATATCATAAATTTTTAGGTCAATTAATTGATGGCTATACAAGTATTGCGATAACTGGTTCTCATGGTAAAACGTCGACAACTGGTTTACTTTCGCATGTTGTTGGTGCGATTCGTCCAACTTCTTATTTAATCGGTGATGGTACTGGAAGCGGGACAAAAGGAGCGGAATATTTTGCACTTGAAGCGTGTGAATATCAACGTCATTTCCTTGCTTATAAACCTACGTATGCAATTATGACGAATATTGATTGGGATCATCCAGACTATTTCAAGAGCGTGGATGATGTATTTAACGCATTCGAAACACTGGGTAAACAAGTGAAAAAAGCTGTATTTGCCTTAGGGGACGATGCTGAATTACGTAAGCTTACTTTAGATATACCGATTATTTACTTTGGTTTTGGCGAGGAAAACGAATTCCAAGCTAAAAATGTAATCAAAGAAACAACTGGAACAAAATTCGACGTGTATCATCGCGGCGAGTTCTTAGGTTCGTTTGAAATTCCAGCTTACGGAGACCATAATGTATTAAATGCCTTAAGTGTTATTGCACTTTGTGATTATGAAGGTCTACCAGTGGAAGACGTGAAAAAGGAATTAAAAACTTTCGAAGGTGTCAAAAGAAGATTTAGTATTACAGAAAAAGCTAATCAAGTATTAGTAGATGATTACGCGCACCATCCATCAGAAATCCGTGCTACAGTAAATGCTGCTAGACAAAAATATCCTGACAAAAAAGTAGTTGCTGTTTTTCAGCCGCATACATTCACGCGAACTCGCACATTCTTACAAGGTTTTGCGGACAGCTTGAATTTAGCGGATGAAGTGTATCTTTGTGATATCTTTGGTTCCGCGCGTGAAAAAACAGGGAATTTAACGATTGCTGATTTAGCGCACAAAACAAAAGGAAACCACATTATCAAAGAAGAGCATACAGAAGAACTTTTGAAATACCCAGAAGCTGTTATTTTATTCATGGGAGCAGGGGACGTTCAAAAATTCCAAGCCGCTTATGAAAAAGTACTTGATCATGAAGTTTTGACAGAAGCTGATTTGAAAAAAAGCGCGATTAATTAATAACTAAATAAAGCATGCCGATTCGTTGGCGTGCTTTTTTCTTGTTTGTAATTAGTATAAATAAAGCTTTACAGTATTTCTTAGGTGTATTAAAATATATCATGTGATACAAAATACAACTACATAATTAATGGAGGGATAAAAGTGGCAGAACGTTTAGTAGGCACACAAGCTCCAAGATTTGAAATGGAAGCTGTTATGCCAAATCAGACTTTTGGGAAAGTAAGTCTAGAAAAAAATATAGAAGACGATAAATGGACGATTCTCTTTTTCTATCCAATGGACTTTACATTTGTTTGTCCGACAGAAATTGTTGCTATTTCCGCTCGGTCAGATGAATTTGATGCATTAAATGCCCGCATAATTGGCGCTTCTACAGATACAATTCACTCGCATCTTGCATGGACGAATACACCGATTAAAGAAGGTGGTATTGGTAGATTAAACTACCCACTCGCTGCGGATACGAATCATCAAGTAGCTAGTGATTACGGTGTATTAATTGAGGAAGAGGGCGTAGCATTGCGCGGTCTTTTCATTATCAATCCAAAAGGTGAAATCCAGTACGAAGTGGTGCACCATAATAATATCGGGCGGGAAGTGGATGAAGTTTTAAGAGTTTTACAAGCTCTTCAAACAGGTGGACTGTGCCCAATCAACTGGCAACCCGGTGAAAAAACAATTGTTTAAACTAAAAAACGCTTAGGAATTAATCCTAAGCGTCTTTTTTTTATACTAAGTTTTCTGGATTAAGTGCTTCTAATTCTGGAAGGACGAAAATACCATCTTTACGAATGAGAACATCATCAAAGTAAATTTCGCCGCCGCCGTAATCGGCACGTTGAATGTTAACTAAATCCCAGTGAATAGCAGATTGGTTGCCATTAAAAGCTTCGTCGTAACATTGACCAGGCGTAAAGTGGAAACTTCCTTCGATTTTTTCATCAAAAAGAATATCTTGCATTGGTTCGTGAATGAATGGGTTAACCCCAATAGCGAATTCGCCAACGAAGCGCGCGCCTTCATCTGTATCTAAGACTTTGTTAATACGAGCTGTATCATTCGCAGTCGCTTCGATGATTTTTCCATCCTTAAACGTGAAAGATACATTTTCGAACGTAAAGCCTTGGTAAGGAGATGGTGTGTTATAAGTAAGTGTTCCATTGATAGAATCACGAACTGGTGCAGTAAATACTTCACCGTCGGGGATATTCATTTCGCCAGCACATTTAATTGCCGGAATATCTTTAATACTAAATGTTAAATCTGTTCCTGGTCCAACTAAGTGTACTTTATCTGTTTTATTCATTAGTTCTACTAATCCATCCATTGCGTCACTCATTTTTCCGTAATCTAAGTTACACACGTCAAAGTAGAAATCTTCAAAACCAGCAGTGCTCATTTTGGCAAGTTGCGCCATGGAGGAACTTGGATAGCGAAGTACAACCCATTTTGTTTGTTTCACACGAATATCAGAATGCATTTTGCCAACTGTTTCTCCGTGGATTTTCAATTTATCTGCTGGGACATCGGATGTTTCATTGATGTTATCGCCAGCACGTAAACCTATGTAAGCATCCATTTCTTTCATCACGTTGCCTTCGAATTCAGCAATTTTTGCATATTGGGAACTATCAGCTCCGAGCATCATCGCGCGGTCAATTTGTGGTTCTTTTAAGGAAACGAACGGGAAACCGCCAGCTTTGTATGCTTCTTCTACTAAAGCCATCACTAATTCTTTTTGAACACCGAAGTTTTCAATTAATACTTTTTCTCCAGCGCCAAGTTTGACGGAATAGTTAATCAAATTATGTGCTAATTTTTCGATTCTTGCGTCTCTCATCTTGTAACCTCCCTAAATTTTAACTAAAAATAGGCAAAAAGCAGCCTGTATCTATTTTACTCCAAATTACGCTAAAAGCAACCTTCTACAACAAATTAACCGGTTTCTTTCTTATTAGTTTATTTTTCGGCAGTTACTTGCTAAAATGAAGCTAATACCTTTTCTTTTTTGTATTTTGTACATAGATCATTAGAGAAGAAAGTTTTAGAGGGGAATACTCAGGGTATAGAAAAAGGAATATGGAGGTGTGGATAGATGATAGTAATCTTGTATATTGCAGCGCTTATTGCCGCAATTGCGCTTTTAGTTATTGCCATCTACTTGGGAAAAACGTTAAAATCAACTTCCCAAACAATGGATGAGGTAGCTAAATCGTTAGAAAAAATAACAGTAGAAGTACAAGGGATTACAGGACAATCACAAAAATTGCTTGATAAGACCAATACACTTCTAGAAGATGTAAATGGCAAAGTTGCGAAAGTGGATCCAGTTTTTGATGCAGTTGGTGACATTGGGACTTCTTTACTAGGATTAAGTCAATCTGTTCGCGAACTAGCAACACTCGCAACAAACAAAGTAGAGCAAAACGAAGCGAAGATTTCTCAAGCTGTCTCAATTAGCAATTCAATTCTTTCTTTTAGAGAAAAGATGAAAGCAAATAAAGCAGCGAAAGAAGCAGCAAAAGAAGCAGCAGAACAATCTAATTTCTAATATAATTTGGAGGGATTTAACATGGCAGAAAAAGATGGTATTAATACAAAAGATTTTCTAATCGGTGGTTTAATTGGTGCAATCGTTGGTTCAGCCGCAGCACTTCTATTTGCACCTAAATCAGGTAAAGAACTACGCGAGGACTTAAATACACAAGTTGATACAATTAAAGAAAAAGGCAACCAATGGAAAGATGTTGCTTATGAAAAAGGTATCGAAATCAGTGGTGTAGCCAAAGGAACAAAAGATAAATTAGTTGATTCTGCTGGTGGATTTGTAGATGTAGTGAAAGACAAATCCGGTAAATTAGCAGATACTGTTTCTAAACAAAGCAAAGCCGTGAAAGAAGTTGTTTCACAAAACAAAGAAGAAAACCAAGAAGCTGCGAAACAAGCGGCAGACGCTGTGAAAAATGAAGCAAAAGACGCTGCGGACGATGTAGAAAAAGCAGCTGACAAAGCGAAAAAAGAAGCAAAAAAAGCAGTAGATGAAGGCAAAGACGAAGCGAAAAAAATTGCTTCTGACGTAAAAAAAGAAGTAAAATAAACTTAGTTCAAAAAACAGCCTTACGGGGCTGTTTTTTTATTAGGAAAAAATACATTATCTGCTTGTAATTTGATTTAAAACATGTTAACATTAGTTTTACATTATTCACTTTAATGCTTAAAAGCGATTAAGTATAAAAGTGGATTCGTGACAAATTATCTGTTTTCCTCTATAATGAGAAATAATCTTGGAGCAGATTTTTAGAAGGGTGGAAGTTAAATGGTTAATACAAATTTAGAGGAACTTAGAACACAGGTGGATCAATTAAATATTGATTTGCTAGAATTAATTAGCAAACGCGCTAATTTGGTACAAGAAATTGGCAAAATTAAAGGAACTCAAGGTTCTCTTCGTTTTGATCCATTACGTGAAAGAGAAATGCTTAACACGATTCTTGCAGCAAATGAAGGACCTTTTGAAGATAGTACGGTTCAAAAATTATTTAAAGAAATTTTTAAAGCGGGATTAGAGCTTCAAGAAGAAGATCACTCTAAAGCATTACTCGTTTCTAGAAAAAACAAAAAAGAAGATACGATAGTTACAGTAAAAGGATTGCCAATCGGGAATGGCGAACCAGTATTTGTTTTCGGTCCATGTTCAGTGGAATCTTATGAACAGGTTGCTGCGGTCGCTGAATCCATTAAAGCGAAAGGCTTAAAACTTATTCGTGGCGGCGCATTTAAACCTCGTACTAGCCCATATGACTTCCAAGGATTAGGTTTAGAAGGACTGAAAATTTTAAAACGTGTATCTGATGAATACGGTTTAGGTGTTATTAGTGAAATCGTTACGCCGGCTGATATTGAAGTTGCACTTGATTATGTAGATGTTATTCAAATTGGTGCAAGAAACATGCAAAACTTCGAATTACTAAAAGCGGCTGGCCGTGTGGACAAACCCATTTTACTAAAACGTGGTTTATCTGCTACAATCGAAGAATTCATTGGTGCTGCTGAATATATCATGTCACAAGGAAATGGCAAAATCATCTTATGCGAACGAGGTATCCGCACATATGAAAAAGCGACAAGAAATACACTTGATATTTCTGCCGTTCCAATTTTGAAAAAAGAAACTCATTTACCAGTTATGGTTGATGTGACGCATTCTACTGGTCGAAAAGATTTATTACTTCCATGCGCAAAAGCTGCTCTAGCTATCGAGGCAGATGGCGTGATGGCTGAAGTTCATCCAGATCCTGCAGTTGCATTATCGGATTCTGCACAACAAATGGATATTCCTGAATTTGAAGAATTCTGGAATGCAATTTTAGCAAGTAATTTAGTACCACATAAAATAAAGTAACATCAAAAAACCTTGGGATTCCAAGGTTTTTTGTTTTGCTATTAACAACTCATATTCTATCGGCATTTAATTTTGTGTAATAATGCCGTTTTGATATGAAAATAAATGAAAATAAAGAGTAAAAACAATTGCATATCGAAAAAAGTTATCGTATTATTAAAGGAAGGCTAGTTTGTTTACGTTTACAATGGTAGGTAGAGCCATTAAAATAATGAATATGGAGAGTGAATAGAGATGAATGTAACAATTTATGATGTTGCAAGAGAAGCGAATGTTTCTATGGCAACGGTATCTCGGGTAGTGAACGGCAATCCGAATGTTAAACCAGTAACAAGAAAAAAAGTACTAGATGTTATTAATCAATTAGGGTATCGTCCTAATGCTGTAGCTAGAGGCCTAGCGAGCAAACGTACAACTACAGTTGGTGTTATTATTCCAGATATTTCTAACGTGTTTTATGCAGAGCTTGCTCGTGGGATTGAAGATATTGCGACAATGTATAAATACAACATTATCCTCAGCAATTCGGACGAAAATGAGGATAAAGAACTTCAAGTACTTAACACGCTTCTTGGTAAACAAGTGGACGGAATTATTTACATGGGCGAACGTATTTCAGAACAATTACAAGAAGAATTTGACCGTTCTCCAGCGCCAGTAGTTTTAGCAGGAGCCGTTGATATGGAAAATAAATTTGCTTCTGTAAACATCGATTACAAACAAGCAACAAAAGAAGCGGTGAAACGTTTTGTAGATAATGGTCATAAGCAAATCGCTTTTGTAAGTGGTTCTCTAAACGAGCCGGTCAATCGCGAAATGAAATTAGCTGGTTACAAAGAAGCATTAGAAGAAGCTGGAATTTCTTATCAAGAAGACTACATTATTGAAGCGAAATATAACTACAATGCAGGTGTAAAAGTTTGGGCAGAATTAAGTGCCTTGTCTAAAAAACCAAATGCAGTGGTAGTTGCAGATGATGAACTAGCTATTGGTATTTTGAATGCCGCGCTTGATGCTGGAATCAAAGTCCCAGAAGACTTAGAAGTAATGACAAGCAACAATACGAAATTAACATTAATGTCACGCCCGCAACTTTCGACAATCGTACAACCTTTATACGATATCGGCGCCGTGGCTATGCGTCTACTAACAAAGTTGATGACGAGTGAAGAAGTAGATGAAAAAACAGTTATCTTACCACATAGTGAAAAACTACGTGGTACGACTAAAGAAAAAAAATAAGTTGACAGCATTTTTAACGGTATGTTATAAATGTATGTATACTTTTCATAACGAAAATGACTATGAACGGACGAAGTAGTTGCTTATTCTTATTCCTAGAGAGCTAGTGGTTGGTGGAAACTAGTAGAGGTAAGTAGACGAATTACATCCCGGAGTCACGCTGCGCAGGATAATGGCGCAGCCGGTGTTGAGCCGTTATTTTTTGAAGTAGGATTTATTCCTAAAAGTAGGGTGGTACCACGTTAATTAATACGTCCCTTCGCTAAACTGTTTAGCGGAGGGGCGTTTTTTATGTCCAAAAATAAAAGGAGAATGATGAAAATGAATATTATTGATGAATTAGAGTGGCGCGGAGCTATTTACCAGCAAACAGATGAAGAAGGATTACGCAAATGGGTAGAAGAAAAACAGATTTCTTTGTACTGCGGGATTGATCCATCTGGAGACTCGATGCATATTGGTCATTTAATTCCATTCATGATTTTACGCCGTTTCCAAAACGCTGGGCACCGTCCGATTATTTTAGTTGGTGGAGCGACAGGAACTATTGGCGATCCGAGTGGTAAAAAGGAAGAGCGTAAGTTACAATCAATGGAACAAATTAGTAAAAATGTGGAAAGTTTGCGCGTGCAACTTGGAAAGATTTTTGATTTTGAAGGTAATTCTGCGGCGAGCATGGTGAACAACTATGATTGGACAAAAGATGTGAGTATCCTTGATTTCTTGCGTGACTATGGAAAAGAATTCAACGTGAACACGATGCTTTCAAAAGATATCGTTGCTAGTCGTTTAGAAGTAGGGATTTCATTCACGGAGTTCGCTTACCAAATTTTACAAGCGATGGACTTTAATCACTTATATGAATTTAATGATTGCCGTTTGCAAATTGGTGGTAGTGACCAGTGGGGGAATATTACTGCTGGACTTGATTTGATTCGTAAAAAACAAGGCGAAAATGCCAAAGCTTTCGGTTTAACAATTCCTCTTTTAACAAAAGCTGATGGAACGAAATTTGGGAAATCAGAAGGCGGGGCAATTTGGTTAAATCCAGAAAAAACAACGCCATATGAGTTTTATCAATTCTGGATTAACACAGATGATCGTGATGTTGTGAAATACCTGAAGTACTTTACATTCCTAACAGAAGCAGAAATTGATGAGTTAGCAAAACAAGTAGAAACAGAACCGCATTTACGAGCTGCACAAAAAACGTTAGCGGCAGAAATGACCAAATTTGTGCATAGTGAAGAAGCGTTGGAACAAGCACTTAAAATTTCAAAAGCACTATTTAGTGGTGATGTAAAAGCGCTGACTGCGGATGAAATTGAACAAGGCTTCAAAGACGTTCCGACATTTGTTGCAGAAGATACGGAAGCAAACTTGGTAGATTGGTTAGTAACACTTGGTATCGAACCTTCCAAACGTCAAGCGCGTGAAGATGTTGCAAATGGAGCTATTTACATTAATGGGGAACGTCAGCAAGATTTAGAAAAAATCATGGATGCAAGTGACCGGATTGAAAATAAATTTACAATTGTGAGACGCGGGAAGAAAAAATACTTCTTAGTTTCTTATAAATAATAGGGAAAGCACTCGTTTTTAAAGACGAGTGCTTTTTTGTGCATAAAAAAACCTTACAAACACAACCGAAGTCATGCATTGTAAGGCTTTTAGTTCTAATTAACGGCTGTAGAATTCTACGATAAATGCTTCGTTGATTTCAGCAGCAAGTTCAGAACGTTCTGGTAGACGGTTAAGAGAACCAGTTAGTTTTTCTGCATCGAAAGTTACGTATTCAGGCACGAAGCTTGAAACTTCTAAGCTTTCAGCGATTGCAGAGTTTTTAGCAGATTTTTCACGAACAGAGATCACTTGACCAACAGATACTTGGTAAGAAGGGATATCTACGCGTTTGCCATCTACAGTGATGTGGCCATGGTTTACGAGTTGACGAGCTGCACGACGAGTGCGAGCAAGACCAAGACGGTAAACGATGTTATCAAGGCGTTGTTCTAGTAAGATCATGAAGTTCTCACCATGTTTACCTTGTAATTTACCAGCTTTGTTGAACGTGTTTTTGAATTGACGTTCAGTTAATCCATACATATGACGCAATTTTTGCTTTTCAGCTTGTTGCAAACCATATTCTGAGATTTTTTTACGTTGAGTTGGGCCGTGTTGACCTGGAGCATACGGACGACGCTCTAATTCTTTACCTGTTCCAGAAAGTGAAATTCCTAAACGACGGGAAACTTTCCAGCTTGGACCTGTATAACGAGCCATAAGAGACTCCTCCTTTTATTTGTTTTTGGTATAAAACAAACGTGACGTAAAACCAAATCAGGGCAGTTTACCTTCATATACCATCACCATAGCAGCCGCCGGTTACGCGATATACCACAGAATTACATCTGGGGGTAAACAACACACTCATTCATTTTACTCAAGCTGCATTTTACACATCTTCCAGTATAGTATAGTTACTAGTAGCTTGTCAATTTATTTCTTGAGTAATCGCATCACGGATTTTTTCTAGCCATAACTGGTCCACTTCATCAAAACGATTAAAAAGGGGACTATCAATATCAAGCACGCCAAGCAGTTGATTATTTTTTACAATTGGTAGAACGATTTCTGAATTAGAAGCTGCATCACAGGCGATATGTCCAGGGAAATCATGCACATTTTCGATTATATACGTTTTTTGATCTGAGGCAGCAGAACCGCACACACCTTTACCTAGTGGAATGCGAATGCAAGCAGGCAAACCTTGGAAGGGGCCGAGTACTAATTGATTTGTTTCTTTTTCAAGTAAATAAAATCCAACCCAATTAATATCAGAAAGTGCTTGATTTAATATAGAAGAAACATTACTTAGATTCGCAATTAGATTTGGTTCGCCAGCAATCATTGCTTGTACTTGTTTTAAAGCAAGTGCATAATTTTCTTCTTTTGTTCCGGTCATTTTTTTGATTTCAATCATTTTTTTATCCCCACATTTCTTTTCAAATAATGTCTTTAGTATAGCATGAACGACAAGGGATTTCGGGAAATTTGTTTTGTAATAGAATAGATTTTACTTGCTTTAAAAATTTTTTCGTTAAACGCAAGTAATTCTAGGCAAATCGTGGTAAAATAAAAGATGTGTATAATGAACTGAAAATGAGGAATAAAATATACTACATATGGAAAGATGTACATAATTGAAAAGATGTATGAGCAGCACGAGTGTGGCTGTTTTTCTTTCACAAGTTAACGTTGATGGGAGGATTTTGGATGTACTACATGTTAATCGGCTTTATTATCGTAGTTATTGCAGTCATTGGTGCAGGCTACATATTAAAAAGAAAACATTACCAAAGAATAAACGAGTTAGAAGAGAAAAAGATTAAACTCAGAGAGCGGCCGGTTATTGATGAACTTTCAAAAGTGAAAAAATTAAAACTAACAGGTCAGACAGAAGCGCTTTTTGAATCATGGCGTTCGTCCTGGGATGAAATTGAAACTAGATTATTTCCTGATTTAGAAGAAGTGTTATTAGAAGCAGAGATGAACACGGACCGTTACAAGTTCCGTTCTGCTACACACGCTGAAAATGATATTGAGCAAATGCTCGTTGTAATTGAAAAGCAAATGGATCAAATTCTTGGTGGACTAAAAGAGCTACTTATTAGTGAAGAAAAAAATGCCAAAGAAAGTCGTGCCACGAAAGAAAAATTTGCGGAGTTGCGCCGAGAAGTTTTGACAAGAGGATTTAAACTTGGAGAAACGTTACCATATATTGAGACAAAACTAAGTGAACTGTCAGAAAGCTTAAATAGCTATGATTCATTAACTGACCAAGGTGATCATTTAGAGGCACGAGAAATCGTTATAGTGGTTCAAAAAGAAATGCAAGTAATCGAAGCGCAAATGGAGCGAATCCCGTCATTACTGCATGAAACAGATACCATTTTGCCAGAAGAAATGACTAAACTTCGCGCTGGCTATGAAGAAATGGTGCGAAAAGGTTATTATTTAGCTCAAATGGAGTTAGATAAAGAGATTTCTCGCATGAAAAATCAAATTGATAAAATGAAAAAAAATGTAATTAATCTTGATTTAGATGAAGCGGAACAAGGAGTAGAAGAATTACATAATGAAATCGATTTGTTTTATGATACGCTTGAACACGAAGCAGAAGCTCGCCATTTCGTGAAAGAAAATCATAGCCCAACTTCTGACAAGTTACAACGCCAAAATGCCGTTTCAGATGCACTTGCTGAACAAATTACAGAAGTAAAACAAACCTATCATGTTGCTGAAGATGATCTAGCGGTTTATTTAAAAACGAGCGCTAAATTGAGTGAAGCAAAAGAAAACTTTGAACAATTAACTGCTCTAATTGCTAGTGGTGAGATTGCCTACTCGGCAGCGCAAGATACATTGAAAGAAATTGATGCAGCACTTATTACGATTAGCGCTGAGCAGGACAAATTCGCTGAAGAATTGCGTTCTTTGCGTAAAGATGAACTAGAAGCGCGTGATGATGCTGAACGGATGCGTCGTGCAATTATTACACTAGATCGCAAAATGGAACGAGAACGTTTGCCAGGTCTTCCAGAAGAGTATTTATCGCTACGAGAGCATATGGGGGAATCCATTAATGCGCTTGAGAAACGTTTGGAAGAGAAACCGCTAAATATGAAAGCAGTAAGCCAAAATTGGCGTATTGCAGAAGAAGATTTAACTCATTTAACTGAAAAAGCCGAGGAAATGATGGAAAATGTTCGCTTAGTTGAGCATGTTATCCAATATGCTAACCGCTATCGATTGCGTAACAAAGAACTTGCAGATGAACTCGTTCAAGCAGAAAACCATTTCTACAATGATTATCAGTATAAAAAAGCATTAGAAATTGCTGTAACCGCGCTGGAAAAAGTGGAAACAGGAGCATTTAAAAAAGTCGAAAAAGCGTATGAATCAAAAGTAAGCGTCGACGATATTGAATAAAAACGTAAAAACAGGTATTTCTATTTTTATAATAGGAATCCTGTTTTTTTATGAAAATAGTAGTTGGAAAGTGTTGGAATTATGATAAAATGGAGAGTGGAATATTGGGGAGGAGAATTTAGTTTTTATGATTTATTTCGATAATAGTGCGACAACAAAGCCAAATGCGGCCGTACTTGAAACATATACAAAGGTAGCGAGTAATTATTTTGCTAATCCTTCTTCGCTGCATCGTTTTGGTGCTAAGTCGAAAGAGCTGCTTGATGCATCAAGAAAACAAATCGCTGCGATGGTGAGCGCTTTGCCAGAAGAAATTATTTTTACATCTGGTGGCACAGAGGGGAATAATTTGGCGATTAAAGGGCTCGTTTATAGTTACCAAAATCGCGGGAAACATATTGTTACCTCTAGCATCGAGCATCCTTCTGTTCGTATGGTAATGGAAGAACTTGAGCAGGAAGGTTTTACTGTCACGTATTTACCAGTAGATAAAAACGGCGTCATCAAGATGGAAGCATTGAAAGCTGCACTCACAGATGAAACGATTTTAGTGTCTATTATGGGCGTGAACAATGAGGTGGGAAGCATCCAACCACTGCACGAAATTGGCGAAATGCTAAAATTGCTTGAACATACTTTCTTTCATGTAGATTTCGTTCAAGGTATCGGAAAAATACCACTTGCACTTAATGAGAATGCTATTGATTTGCTCACTTTTTCAGGGCATAAATTTCATGCTCTACGTGGAACCGGAATACTTTTTAAACGAAAAAATGTGCATTTGCATTCAGAAATTCTTGGTGGTGGGCAGGAAATGGGCTACCGCAGTGGAACAGAAAATTTAGCTGGGAATGTTGCGCTGGCAAAAGCATTACGACTAACGCTCGAAAATGAGCCACGAAAAGAAGCATTAATCGAGATTCGCGATTATTTACTAACGGAAATTGCGCAAATGTCTGATATGACAGTTCATACGAAACAAAGTGTCGCGGCTCCGCATATCGTTTGTTTTTCGGCAAAAGGGCATCGTGGGGAAATTTTAGTACATGCTTTAGAAAAAGAAGATATTTACATTTCCACCACTAGTGCGTGTTCTTCTAAGCAGAAGCTAGCAAGCAGCACGTTAAAAGCGATGGGTGTGACGGACGAAGAAGCAACAGGAGCAGTACGTGTTAGCTTATCGTATGAAAATCGTTTATCTGAAGCGAAAATTTTTATTCAAAAACTGCAAGAAATCATTGAAAATCTAAATAAAGTGGTGAAATAAATTGGAATTTGATCGTATGTTAATTAGATACGGAGAGTTATCTACAAAAGGAAAAAACAGAAAACAATTTGTGACAAAGTTGGCGCAAAACGTCAAACGTGCAATGACAGATTTGCCGGAAGTTCGTATTCACGGAGAACGTGACCGAATGTATATTATTTTAAATGGGGCAGATTATCAGCTCGTAGAAGAACGTTTAAAACCGATTTTCGGAATCCAATCCTTTAGTCCAGCTGTACGCGTCAATTTAGATGTAGAGGAAGTAAAAGCCGCTGCACTTGCCTTAGTACAAGATGCGCATGAGGAGAACGGAACATTTAAAGTCGCAGCAAGACGTAGCCACCGCGAGTTTCCGCTTGATTCTAATGAAATCAACCAAGAAATCGGTGCTTATGTATTACAAAATATGGAAGATTTAACGGTCAATGTTAAAAATCCTGATGTAAAACTAACCATTGATGTGCGTAAAGAAGGCGTATTTTTATCATGCCGGACAATTCTTGGTGCAGCTGGTCTGCCAGTAGGTTCATCGGGTCGTGCAATGTTAATGCTTTCGGGAGGTATTGATAGTCCGGTTGCAGGCTATTTAGCCCAAAAACGTGGCGTAGAAATTGAAGCAGTTCATTTTCATAGCCCACCGTATACAAGTGAACAAGCGAAACAAAAGGCGGTTGATTTAGCTGCAAAATTGGCTAAATACAGCGGACAGGTACAAATGCACATCGTTCCATTTACAGAGATTCAAGAAGTGATCAAACAACAAATTCCTGAAAGTGTGATTATGACCGTAACTCGTCGAATGATGCTTCGAATTACGGATGAACTTCGTCGCAGGAGAAACGGTTTAGCGATTGTTAATGGCGAAAGTTTAGGGCAAGTTGCCAGCCAAACATTGGAAAGTATGCTAGCAATTAACGCCGTAACAGCGACACCAATCATTCGTCCAGTCGTATCCATGGATAAAAATGAAATCATTCAAATCGCGCAAAAGATTGATACGTATAATTTATCAGTGCAACCATTTGAAGATTGCTGTACCATTTTCACGCCACCATCTCCAAAAACAAAACCAAAACTAGATAAAATCGAGCATTACGAAAGTTTCACAGATTTTGAAGCGTTAATTGCGAAAGCATTAGACAACATTGAAACCATTTCTGTGAATGTAGCGGAAACTGCACAAGTCAAAGATGAGTTTGCTGATTTATTTTAAGATTAACCGTTTATCCTTTTCTGGATAAACGGTTTTTGTATATTATATACATAATAAATAACTAAAAATGCATAAAATAGTTTTAAATATTAATAAAAAACCATTTGACATTATAAATATACATCATTATAATGAAAAGTATCATTTAATAATTAACGGGAGGGGTTAGGATGAAAGTTTCCATTATTGGTGCAACAGGATACGGAGGGCTTGAGCTAATTCGCTTGCTTCATCAACATGCTTCGGTAGACATAGCGACGTTACATAGTTTTTCCGCTCAATCAGAAACACTTGCAACCTTTTATCCTCATTTAAAAGATTTAGAAGCTAGCCCCTTAGAGAAAATAAATTCAGCAGAAATCATCGAAAAAAGTGATACCGTTTTTATTGCCACGCCTTCTGGAATCGCGAAAGATATTGCTCTCCCATATGTAGATGCAGGTTTGAATGTCATTGATCTATCCGGGGACTTTCGATTAAAAGACAGGCAGCTTTACGAAAAATGGTACGGAAAAAGCGCGGCTCCAATCGAGTATATCGCTAAGGCGGAATATGGTTTAGCAGAATTCCGTGATAAGAAAGAAGCTAGATTCATTGCTAATCCTGGATGTTATGCAACTGCAACTTTGTTAGGCATAGCACCTCTAGTGAAAAGCCAGTTGATTGATCCAACATCGATTATCGTAGACGCTAAATCAGGTATTTCCGGCGCAGGAAAAGTGCCCTCTGCAAGTACTCATTTTACAGAAACCAATGAAAACATGACACTTTATAAAATGAATTCTCATCAACATATTCCAGAAATTATGCAACAATTAACTAAATGGGATGAGACTATCCCAGCAATTCAATTTTCTACTTCGTTAATTCCCATCACAAGAGGAATCTTCACAACCATCTACGTTAAACCCAAAAATCCTATCACCCAAAAAGAGTTACATACGCTTTACAAATCCACCTACGAGAATGCTCCATTTGTCCGAATCCAACCAGAAAATGTATATCCGACTGTCAAACAAGTGACAGCATCGAATTACTGTGATATAGGTCTTGCTTATAATGAAAAAACGAATGTGATTACTATCGTTTCTGTGCTTGATAATTTAGTTAAAGGGGCGGCTGGTCAGGCCATTCAAAATTTAAACATAATGGCGAATTTTGCTGAAAGTGACGGATTAAGGTTTATTCCGGTGTATCCGTGAAAGGGGAAAAATAAAATGGAACTTGTCAAAGGAAATATCGCTTCACCAAAAGGATTTTATGCTGACGGAAAACATGCAGGGCTTAAAAGAAAACGAAATGATATTGGTTGGATTTATTCAGAAGTTCCAGCAAATGCAGCCGCTGTTTATACGATGAATCAAATGCAAGCCGCACCAATTTTTGTAACGAAAGATTCTTTTCAAAGTAATGCGAAGTTACAAGCAATTATTGTGAATAGTGGGAATGCCAATGCATGTACAGGGAATCAAGGTATGTTAGATGCACTTGCGATGCGGGCTCAAACGGCAGAAAAGTTAGATATTCCACTTGATTACGTAGCCGTTGCTTCCACGGGAATTATTGGCGATATGCTACCGATGGACAAAATCAACGCGGGAATAGAAATGCTAGAAAAGCAAACTGGAAATGCGGCCGATTTTGAAGAAGCGATTTTAACAACAGATACGTTTCAAAAACAAATCAGTTTTCAAACAGAAATTGGTGGTAGAAAGGTAACGATGTCAGGTGTAGCGAAGGGATCAGGAATGATTCATCCAAATATGGCGACAATGCTTGCTTTTATTACAACAGATGCCGCAATCCCGGCTGAATTATTGCAAAAATTACTAAAAATAAAAGTAGACAAAACTTTCAATCAAATAACGGTAGATGGCGATACTTCTACCAACGATATGGTGGTAGTCATGGCGAATGGCTGTGCAGAAAACCCGATGCTTCAGGAAGGGACAGCGGATTTTGCGAAATTTGCGGATATGTTTCAAGCGGTAACGGAGCACCTTGCTAAAAGCATCGCGCGAGACGGCGAGGGAGCGACAAAACTAATCGAGGTACAAGTTAATGGCGCTACAAAAACAGAAGATGCAAGAATGATTGCTAAAAAAATTGTTTCCTCTAGTCTCGTGAAGACGGCAGCTTTTGGTGGAGATGGGAACTGGGGACGTATTATTTGCGCGATTGGCTATTCAGGTGGCCGGTTTGCGCCAGATAATATTACGATTAAAATTGGCGGGATTGAAATTCTGAATCATAGCAGCCAAACCATTTTTAATCAACAGGCGTTAGATGCCTATTTAGAAGAAGAGCATATCATTATCGACGTTGATCTTCATATCGGACTTGAGTCAGGAACAGCATGGGGTTGCGACTTGAGTTATGAATACGTCAAAATTAACGCATGCTACCGGACGTAAGGAGGAATCAGGATGGAGAATACGATAGTCGTAAAACTAGGCGGTGTCGCAAGTGACAATTTAACAGAAGATTTTTTCCAACAAATAATACAATGGCAAGCTGCCAATAAAAAAATTGTACTCGTTCATGGTGGTGGGCATTATATTACAAAAATGATGAAATCTCTTGCTATTCCTGTCGAAACAAAAAATGGTCTACGTGTCACTAATAAAGCGACTCTTGAAGTGACAAAAATGGTTTTAATTGGCCAAGTCCAACCAGCTATTACCACTGCTTTTCAAAAACGTAATATTTCGGTTATCGGTTTAAATGCGGGTGATACAGGGTTACTAGAAGCAGATTTTTTGAACGACGCGAATTTGGGATTTGTCGGAAAAATAACGAAAGTAAAGACAGATTTAATCGAACAATTACTTAGCGAAAATATTATCACTGTGATTGCGCCGCTTGGTATAAACAGTGAATACGATTGGCTAAATGTCAATGCAGATACAGCCGCCTGTGAAGTAGCAAGCGCACTTCAAGCAGAAGCACTCTATTTACTAACAGATGTACCTGGTGTGAAAAAAGGTTCAGAAATTATTGGCGAAATAGCCACAGATGAAATAGAAAAGCTGCAAAATGCCGGCGTAATAAAAGGTGGAATGATTCCTAAATTAGCTAGCGCTGCCTTTGCTGCCGAAAACGGTGTCGGAAAAGTTATTATTACAGATTCCCTTAACACTAGCGGAACAAAAATAAAAAACAAGGTGGCGATTGGATGAAACATGTTTTTCCAACATACAAAAGGTTTCCTATTGATTTAGTTAACGGTACGGGCACGGTTGTAACAGATAAAAATGGTAAAACATATCTCGATTTCACTAGCGGTATCGCAGTTTGTAACCTTGGTCATTGTCCAGCAAATGTTGCAGAAGCAGTACAACAACAACTAACGAATATTTGGCACACATCGAATTTATATGAATGTGCTTTGCAAGATAGTGTCGCAGAATTAATTGCAGATGGTAAAGACAGATTAGTTTTCTTTTGTAATAGCGGAACAGAGGCAAATGAAGCAGCGCTCAAATTAGCTAGAAAATATACCGGGAAAGAAAAAATAATTACCTTTGAAAAATCTTTCCACGGACGTACTTTTGGTTCGATGTCAGCTACAGCCCAAGCTAAAATTCATCAAGGGTTCGGGGGACTTGTTCCTGGCTTCACTTACGTCCCTTATAATGACATCGAGGCTTTCCGAGCAGAAATCGATGAACATACAGCAGCAGTCATGTTAGAAGTAATTCAAGGGGAAGGTGGCGTCATCCCAGCAAATGCAGCCTTTCTTTTAGAGGTTCAATTGCTTTGCAAAAAAATGGGGGTATTATTAATTATTGATGAAGTGCAGACTGGGCTTGGGCGAACGGGGACGCTTTATGGATTTGAGCAGATTGGTTTAGAACCAGATATTTTCACTTTAGCAAAAGGGCTTGGAAATGGCTTGCCGATTGGAGCGATGGTCGGAAAAGCGAATCTAAGTAGTGCTTTTGGGCCAGGAAGTCATGGCTCTACTTTTGGAGGAAATAAATTGGCCCTTGCGGCGGCTAAAGAGATATTACGAACAATGAAACAAGCGGGATTTTTAGAAGAGGTAAATGCCAAAGCAGACTATTTTAGATATTTGTTAGAAGTGCATTTAGAGGCGTTGGATAATGTTTCTGTCATTCGTGGTGGAGGATTTCTGATAGGTATAGAACTTGAAAATACCGCAGAACCAGTTGTAACGGAACTTAGAGATAAAGGATTGCTAATACTAACTGCGGGGGCTAATGTGCTACGAATCTTACCACCTTTAACCGTCAGTTATGCAGAAATCGATCAAGCCATATATTTATTGAAAAGTGTTTTGGAAAACCAATTGATTGGGAGTGAAGAGGGATGACAATGTATGCGAAAAATAATACAGCTGGGAAAGATATGCTCAGTTTGCTTGAATGGAATAAAGAAGAATTGACAGATATTATTAAATTAGCTGTTGCAATGAAAACGAATCCAGCTCATTATAGTCATATTTTAAGCGGGAAAATTTTAGGAATGATCTTTGACAAGCCTTCTACTAGAACACGGGTTTCTTTTGAAGCCGGGATTCTGCAATTAGGTGGACAAGCGATAGTGATGAGTTCAAAGGAATTGCAAATCGGGCGTGGTGAACCGATTAAAGATACGGCGCATGTGATGTCAGAATATATTGATGCAATTATGATTCGGACATTTAGTCATGAAAAAGTAGAAGAATTGGCGTATCATGCAGAAATTCCAATTATTAATGGCTTAACCGACCTGCATCATCCATGTCAGGCGTTAGCGGATTTAATGACTATTTATGAATGGAAAGATCAGTTGGAAGGTGTCAAACTAGCTTATATTGGTGATGGTAACAATGTATGTCATTCATTGCTTTTAGCCGGCGCTATGGTCGGGATAGATATTCGCCTTGCGATGCCAAAAGGGTATGAGGTCGACGAAACAATTCTTGCAAAGGCAGAAAATCTGGCGAAGCAAAGTGGTGGCAAGATTTTCGTTACAGAAGATCCAAAACTTGCAGTGACTGATGCGGACTTTATTTATACGGATGTTTGGACAAGTATGGGGCAAGAAGATGAAAATGCGAAACGTTTGGCGGATTTTGGCGAAAAATATCAAGTAAATGCAGAATTAGTTAGTGGTGCCAAGCCTGATTACCACTTCTTACATTGCTTACCAGCACATCGGGAAGAAGAAGTGACAGCTGAAATCATTGATGGCAATCACTCGGTCATTTATCAACAAGCGGGAAATCGGCTTCATGCACAAAAAGCATTACTAGCAGCCATCTTGGAAGCAAAATAAAAAAGTCTGGCGTAAGTGCCAGACTTTTTTATTATAAGAAATTACGTTTCACTTTATCCCAGAAAGAATTTTTAGGCAGTTTGATAATATTGATAAAACGATCGCCTACTTCTAAATTAACTTCATGCACGTGTTGGATACTAAGTGCTTCGCTATCCATTCCAATCATCGGGAATTCGTTATTTCCTTCTTCAGACGCAATTTCAATACGTAGTTTGCGTTTTGGACTAAGAATGAACGAAGAACCAAGTGTGCGGAATTTGTTATTGTTAATAGAAGCCAGTTCACTTACTTGCATAGATGGAAGAAGTGGGTCCACGATAGAACCGTTCACTGATTTATTATAAGCGGTACTTCCTGTTGGTGTGGAAATAACCATGCCATCTCCGCGGAAAGTTTCGAAGTGAGAATCATTAATATAAAGATCCATCGTAAGCGTTCTAATAATAGAAGAACGAATGTTAAATTCATTTAATACATAAAAAGCTTTGGTGTTATTCACTGTTCCATAGATAGTTGGATAACGTCTTACTAACCAACGATCTTCAATGGCTGCCTTGATGATTTCATCCAATTGATTAATATGGAAGTCACAGTATTGACCTAATTGCTCTGTTAGCGCAATCCCTGCATATAAACAATCTTGACGGAAGCCAGTTTCTCTTACAGATTTAAGAAAAGCACCATCACCACCAATGCTGATAATAACGTTTGCTTTTTGATAGTCATCCGTTAATTCATATCCATAATCCGTCGTAATTTTCTTCAATTCTTTTGCTTTTGCATGTAGTTCTTCTGTTTTTCGATAGGAAAAATAAAAAATAGTTTTTGCCATGTTAGTTGTCCCTCCAGAATCCAATTTTAATCAACAAACTTATTATAACATGACTTCAGAGCAATTTCTTTCATCATAAGTAAAAAAGTGAAATGGGACACAATTTAAGAGAAAGATTGTACAAAATAAAAGAGGCTGGTATTATTACATTATCTAATCAGAAAAAGGGGAGAAATAAATGAACGCTAAAAGATGGATTGCACTAGGGATTGTTTTTGCACTTTTGATAGTCAGTGCGTTAGCAAAGTTTACATCAAGTCAAATCGCTTCAAAGGAAGATAGTAGTCCGACATTTGTCGAAAGCCTATTCGCAGATACCGGCGAACTAACCGAAACAGTAATTGAAGAAGGCGGGAATGATACAATTGCTGTATTATCTGTAGATGGCACTATTCAAGATACGGGAGATTCAGGTTCCTTATTTAGTGAGGCTGGCTACAATCATTCTTTTTTTATGCAACAATTAGAACAAGTGAGAAATGATGACTATATCCAAGGCGTACTGCTGTATGTTAATTCACCAGGTGGCGGTGTCATGGAATCCGCGCAAATTCGTGATAAAATTTTACAAATTCAAAAAGAACGCAATATTCCATTCTATGTTTCCATGGGGAGTATGGCAGCATCAGGTGGATATTATATTTCCGCGCCAGCCGACAAAATTTTTGCAAGTAAAGAAACATTGACCGGCTCGCTTGGCGTCATTATGCAAGGGTATGACTATAGTGAACTCATGAAAAAATTAGGTGTTTCAGATAATACCATTAAAAGTGGCGAATATAAAGACATTATGAGCGGGACAAGACCAATGACGGAAGACGAGAAGAAGATTATGCAGTCAATGATTGATGATTCTTATAATGAGTTCGTTAAAGTAGTTGCACAGGGCCGTGGAATGACTGTAGAACAAGTGCGTAAAATTGCAGATGGTCGCATATACGACGGCCGCCAAGCAAAAGAGAACGGATTGATTGATGAATTTGGTTATCAAGAAGATGCCCTAGAAGCTTTGAAAAAAGAACAAGGGTTAGCTGATGCGACAGTCATTCAATATGATACACCAGAAAACTTTAGCTCGCTATTCTCTGTAGCTGCACAAAAAATCTCTGGTCAAAATGCAGATATTTCCCAACTAATCAAATTAACTGGCACACTTAAAGCGCCAAGAATGATGTATTTATATGGAGAATAATGTGAGAGGAGAGGCGCACATGGCTAATGAAAATGTTACTTTTGAAAGTAAACGCCAAGTCTATCATTATGAACCACCAATTCAGAAAGAAGAAGCCATTCCTAAACAGTACTTTGCTGGCTTTTGGATCCGGTTTTTAGCTTATTTAGTCGATTTAGTTGTCATCGCAGCCTTGAAGGGAATCATTATTAATCCGATTTTCCGCGTTTCTGGAATGGGGATGGATGACAGTTTCTTCACATTTTATTGGGGAATGACAACGATTATCTTTTTAGCTTACTTTATTCTGCTTACTAAGTTTTTCGGACAAACGCTTGGAAAAATGTTATTTGGTCTTCGCGTAGTGAAACTTGATGGCGAAAAATTAACTTGGTTAACCGTTTTATTTCGAGAAGGTGCGATGCGTTTTGTCTTAAAAACAATTTGGCCGTTATATGTGGTTTGTGCCTTTACACCAAACAAACAAGGCATTGCGGACTTTTTTGAATCCACATCTGTCGTCCACACGGGCTACTTAGAACTAGATGAAAAATGGGTAAATGGAGCAAAAAAATAGCTTATAGCAAACTTCTTCTTTAAAATGGAATAGAAGCGTCCATTAAAGGAGGAAGAAAAAATGACTCAAGTAACATTTAAACATAATCCAGTTACACTCGTAGGTACCGAAAGAAAAGTTGGCGACAAAGCGCCGAACTTCACAGTGGTGAATAGAGATTTAGAAGAAGTAACATTGCACGATTATGACGGGAAAGTGAGACTTATCAGCGTTGTTCCTTCCATTGATACAAGTGTTTGTTCCACACAAACGCGTAAATTTAATGAAGAAGCAAGCAATTTAGATAATACAGTTGTCTTAACTATCTCCGTTGATTTACCATTTGCTCAAAAGAAATGGTGTGCCGCAGAAGGTTTACCAAATGCGATTACATTATCTGATCACCGCGATCTTTCTTTTGGCGAAGCATACGGTGTAGTCATGAAAGAACTTCGCTTACTAGCTCGTTCTGTTTTTGTGGTAAATGCAGCAGGGGAAATCGTCTACACGGAAGTAGTTCCAGAAGGTAGCGATCATCCGAATTATGAAGCTGCAATTGAAGCTGCGAAAAAAGCCTAAATCGTAAAAGCCTTCCTTTAGTTAGGAGGGCTTTTTTCTGTATTACTACTAAAAATAAACTGTACTAATGATAATGAACTATTTCCAATGAGAATTTCATCTTTTACTACATAAAATCCTTTCACATTCTTTAGAAATACTGTATAATGTTTGGTGGTGTTAGTAATGATGAAAATTCGAGGTGTTACTTTTGGCAAATGAAGCAACGCAAGAATTATTTCAAGTGCTTGATAATACAGCTATTATCTTGCAAAATGAACTTGAAATAAGCTATTTGGAAGCGGTTTATGAAACAGGAGAAAATCTGTTTCAAAAAGAAGTTTTACAAAAAGAAGAGTTGTCTTCTGAAAAACAATTGAAATTACAAGCGTCTTACGAAAGTATCGAACTTGAGAATTTCTCGAATGAAGAAATCCGCAAAGGTCTTCAATTAGCACTACTAAAAGGCATGAAACACGGTATTCAAGTGAACCACCAAATGACGCCAGATTCCATTGGTTTCATTGTGGCATATTTGCTTGAAAAAGTGATTCAAAAGAAGAAAAATGTTTCTATCTTGGATCCAGCCTGTGGCACTGCAAACCTTTTAACAACAGTGATTAATCAGCTAGAATTAAAAGGTGATGTAGACGTTCATGCAAGTGGTGTAGATGTAGATGATTTGCTTATTTCGCTTGCACTAGTAGGAGCGGATTTACAGCGACAAAAAATGACATTGCTGCATCAAGATGGGCTGGCTAATTTATTAGTTGATCCCGTAGATGTCGTAATTAGTGATTTACCTGTTGGGTATTATCCGGATGACGAAAATGCAAAAACATTTGAACTTTGCCGTGAAGAAGGGCATTCATTTGCTCATTTCTTGTTTATAGAACAAGGAATGCGCTACACAAAGCCAGGAGGATATTTATTCTTCTTGGTACCTGACGCAATGTTTGGGACTAGTGACTTTGCTAAGGTGGACAAGTTTATCAAGAAAAACGGTCATATTGAGGGAATTATTAAATTGCCTGAAACACTGTTTAAGTCTGAACAAGCACGAAAAAGCATCTTGATTTTACAAAAAGCGGACGTAGATGTAAAGCCGCCAAAAGAAGTTTTATTGGCCAATCTCTCTTCGCTAACAGATCCGAGCGTAACTGCACCGATTTTAGCTGAAATAGAGAACTGGTTCAAAAGGAAACGATAATGGAAGGAATTGACAAAAACAAAATGGAAAAAACGATTGCAATTAACGCCGGAAGTTCTTCACTGAAATTCCAATTATATGATATGCCATCTGAACGTGTTATCACAGCTGGGATTGTAGAAAGAATTGGTTTGAAAGATTCTATTTTTACAATTACTGTAGACGGAGAAAAAATCAAAGAAATTATTGATATTCCTGACCATGAAATTGCTGTTCAAATGCTACTTGAAAAATTAATTAACCACAAAGTTATCGGTTCTTACGATGAAATCACTGGAATTGGTCACCGCGTTGTTCACGGTGGAGAAAGATTCCCTGAATCCGTTTATATTGATGACCAAGTAATTAAAGATATTGAAGCTCTATCTGAACTTGCGCCGCTTCATAACCCAGCGAACGTTACTGGTATTAAAGCATTCCGCAAGATTTTACCAGATGTTGTTTCAGTGGCTGTTTTCGATACAGCTTTCCATCAAACAATGCCTCCAGCAAGTTATCTATACAGTCTGCCATACAGCTACTATGAAGACTATGGTATCCGTAAATACGGTTTCCACGGTACAAGTCACAAATATGTATCCGAACGCGCTGCAGAACTTTTAGGACGTCCTGTAGAAGAATTACGTTTACTAACTTGTCACCTTGGTAATGGTGCTAGTATCGCTGCAATCGAAGGCGGAAAATCAATGGATACTTCCATGGGATTCACACCACTAGCTGGTGTTTCTATGGGAACTCGTTCTGGTAACATTGACCCTGCGCTTATTCCTTTCATCATGGAAAAAACTGGCAAAACTGCAGAACAAGTACTTGATGTGTTAAACAAAGAATCTGGTATGCTTGGCGTATCTGGTATTTCAAGCGATCTTCGTGATTTAGAAGATGAAGCAGCAAAAGGAAACGACCGCGCAGAACTTGCACTTCAAGTTTTCGTTGACCGTATCCATAAATACATTGGTTCTTATGCAGCTCGTATGAACGGTGTAGATGCCATTATCTTCACAGCTGGAATCGGTGAAAATAGTTCATACATCCGTGAAAAAGTACTTCGTGGACTTGAATTCATGGGCGTATACTGGGATCCAGCACTTAACCAAGTGCGCGGAGAAGAAAGATTCCTTAACTATCCGCACTCCCCGGTAAAAGTTATCATCATTCCTACAAACGAAGAATTAATGATTGCTCGTGATGTAGAAACAATTAAAAACAATCACTAAAAAAGAAAAAAAGGCTAGCTCTTAATTAAGAGCTAGCCTTTTTTTCTATCCTTATTTTTCTTCTTTATAATCAGGAACATCATTACGTACTACAAGAACATCACAAGGGGAGTGGCGAATAATATACTCAGATACACTACCAATTAACAAACGTTCTACAGCGTTAAGTCCAGTTGCACCACACATGATTAAATCTGCTTGGAATGCTTTTGCTGCTTCTTTTGTAATAGCTGTTTTTGGAGAACCATACTCAATGTAGCTTTCTACTTTTGTTACACCGGCTTTTAAAGCATCTTCTTTATAGCCACTAAGTAATTCATCTGCATATTCGGTAGCTTTGTCTGCCATGCTTGTATCGTAATTGGCTACAGATGAAAACGCGCGTGTATCGATAACATGTACCAGACCAAGCGCCGCGTCATTACGGTTAGCCACTTGAATTGCTTTTTGGAATGCTCTTTCTGCTTCTTTGGATCCATCAACTGCTACTAAAACTCTTTCGTATTGTTGTAACATAATAATTCCTCCAATCAAAATATGTATTTTCTATACTTATATTTTACCCTCTTTTTCCTAAAAGAACCATAAAATGAAAAATAAATTATAGTGAAACAAATATTTCGTCTAATTTTACTAAAACTTTTGTTTGAATTTCAGTTAGTTAATTTTTTACAACTTAGGTATATTGTGTTAGCATGGGGGTGTAGAAAATCTTTTATAGTCTATTATACCTATATCAAGGAGAGTGATTTAGATGTTAGTCGGCGTACCAAAAGAAATTAAAAATAACGAGAATAGGGTGGCAATGACTCCGGCAAGTGTTTTTTCATACGTAAATGCAGGTCATACTGTATACGTGGAAAAAGATGCGGGCATTGGCTCTAATTATCAAGACGCTGATTTTGTGCAAGCGGGGGCAAAAATTGTTGAAACAGCTAAAGAAGCTTGGGATGTAGATATGGTTGTAAAAGTAAAAGAACCGATTGCATCAGAGTATACATACTTTAAAGAAGGACTATTACTTTTCACATATTTACATTTGGCAAATGAACCAACGCTTGCGAAAGCTTTGATGGAGAGTAAAGTAAATAGTGTAGCGTATGAAACAGTAGAACTTGCAGACCACACGTTGCCACTACTTTCGCCAATGAGTGAAGTTGCTGGGCGAATGGCAGCTCAGATTGGCGCACAATTTTTACAAAGAACGAATGGTGGTATGGGTGTCTTGCTTGGTGGGGTGCCGGGTGTAGAGAAAAGTGAAGTGGTTATTATTGGTGGCGGAATCGCTGGAACAAATGCAGCGAAAATTGCAGCTGGTTTAGGTGCCAACGTGACCATTCTTGATATGAATTTGAAACGATTGCGCGAACTGGACGATATTTTTGGCAATCAAGTCCAAACGTTAATGTCGAATGATTTTAATATTGAAACAGCTGTGAAAAAAGCTGATTTGGTTATTGGAGCAGTATTAATTCCAGGAGCAAAAGCGCCCAAACTCGTCAAAGAGCATGTAATTAAACAAATGATTCCGGGATCTGTCCTTGTAGATATCGCGATTGACCAAGGAGGGATTTTTGAAACAACAGATCACGTTTCCACACACGATAATCCAACCTACGAAAAATATGGTGTACTTCATTATGCTGTTGCAAATATGCCAGGTGCAGTACCGCGGACGTCCACTTTGGCGCTTACTAATGCCACTTTACCATTTGGATTGAAACTTGCTAATCAAGGCTTAAAAGCAGCCGTGCAAAATGACCCATTCTTACTTCGTGGATTAAATACATACCAAGGTCACATTACGTACAAGGCTGTTGCAGATTCACTTGATTTACCCTATACGGATAGCAAAGAATTAATTTAATAAAAAAAGCGAACTTTCTCAAAGGAAAGTTCGCTTTTCTTGTTAGTCGATTACTTGTAAAGTTTTTGGGAATTCCGTTAATACTTGCACGCCGTCTTTTGTGACAACGAGGTCATCTTCTATACGAACGCCGGCAACACCGGGAACATAAATACCTGGTTCAATCGTAAATACCATATTTTCTTGCAGTTCCATATTGTTCGTTTCTGTAATCGAAGGGAATTCATGGACACTCGCGCCAAGACCGTGACCAAGACGATGTGGGAAATAATCACCGTAACCTGCTTCACGAATAATATTTCTAGCAGTTAAATCAATTTCGCTTGCTTTTACGCCGGCTTTTACTTTTTCGACAGCGGCAATTTGCGCTTCTAAAACAGTGTCGTAAATCTTTTTCTGTTCATCGGAAATATCTCCAAAAGCTACTGTGCGTGTAATATCAGAGCAATAGCCTTTATGGACAACGCCTAAATCAAATAAAACTAAATCGCCTTTTTTGATTTTTGTTTCGCCTGGAGTACCATGTGGCAGGGCACCGTTTTTACCAGTAAGGACCATTGTATCGAAAGACATGGCAGTTACGCCTTTTTTCTTCATTTCGTATTCGATTTTCGCCACGATTTCTGCTTCTGTTTTACCTTCTGCGATTTCGTTTACACCAACTTGTACGGCGTAATCGGCTAATAAGGCTGCTTCTTTTAATATTTTTAGTTCGGCTTCGGTTTTAATCAGACGAATTTGCTCAATTTTGTGTTCAATCGGAATGAAAGAGCTGCCGGAGAATAATCCACCTAATTGTTCGTAGCGATCTACGCTCATATGTTTTTTCTCAATAGCAAATTTGCTTGGATTTGCAACGCGTTTTTTGATTTCGTCTGCAATGATGGTGAAAGGATTCTCGGTATCGTTATATCCGTATGCAGGGTGTGTCCAGTCACCGCCGCGCACATCTTCTACTTCAAGAGCGGGCGTAAATAAAAACGGTTCACTATCTGGGAAAACTGCTAAGCCAAGCACGCGCTCATGAGGCTCACTATGATAACCCGAGAAATAAGCGATGTTCTCTGGATCTGTTAAAAATGCCACCTCAGCACCTTGGTCTTTTAGCCAATTTTGTAAGACATCGATATTTTTTTCCATAATTGTACCTTCTTTCCAATTGATTTCTATTTCATGATAACATGCGAAGGAATTATTTTGCTAATAAACACCTCTTAGTTTACGAGGTGTTATATAGTAGTTTATAATAAATAGTGGTACAATAATACACATAGAATAATGAATCAGGAAGGAAGTTTTTTAACATGAAGATTTCATTTCATGGTCAGTCTTGTATTAAAATAATTACTGGGGATACAACTATTCTCGTGGATCCATTTATTTCTGGTAATGAGAAATGTGATTTAAAAGCGGAAGAGCAGATGCCTGACTTTATCGTTCTGTCGCATGGACATGATGATCATGTCGGTGATACAGTTGAAATTGCTAAGAATTCTGGAGCAACCGTTATCTGTAATGCGGATTTGGCTTCTTTTTTAGCAGTAGAGGATGGGCTTGAAAATATCGCTCCAATGCATATTGGCGGGAAAAGACAGTTTAGTTTTGGCCAAGTGAAGTTGACGCAAGCTTTTCACGGATCGCAGACGGTTCGAGATGGTCGCATTGTTAACCTTGGTTTCCCAACTGGGATTGTATTTACGATAGAAGATAAAAATATTTATTTTGCAGGGGACACTGGTTTGTTTTCTGATATGAAATTAATTGGTGAATTAAATCCGCTAGACGTTGCTTTCTTGCCGATTGGGGATAATTTTACCATGGGACCAGAAGATGCGGCGATTGCGGCACGGTTTTTACAAGCGAAATTAGTTGTTCCAATGCATTACAATACGTTTCCTTTGATTGCGCAAGATCCGCACAAATTTGTTGCATCGCTTGATGAGGGGATAACTGGAAAAGTACTTGAAATTGGGGAAGGTATCGAAATCTAACAAAATAGGAATGGGTGAACGTGTCGTGGCCACAAAACATGAACAGATTTTAAAATACATTGAAAATCTTGCAGTTGGAGAAAAAATATCTGTACGAAAAATCGCGAAAAACTTGTCTGTAAGCGAGGGAACTGCTTATCGGGCTATTAAAGATGCAGAAATCATTGGGTTTGTTTCTACTATTAAACGAGTGGGAACACTTCGAATTGAACGGAAGCAAAAAGATAGTATCGAAAAATTAACTTTTGCTGAGATTGTGAATATGATTGATGGGCAAGTGCTAGGAGGTCGTGCGGGGCTTTATAAATCGCTTAATAAGTTTGTTATTGGGGCGATGACAGTGGAAGCGATGGAACGCTATACCGATGCAGGAAACTTATTAATTGTCGGAAATAGAGTGAGCGCTCATGAACTTGCTTTGAAACGTGGCGCCGCGGTACTGATTACTGGTGGGTTTGATACGGACGACGAAGTGAAACGGTTGGCGGACGAGAAAGAACTGCCCATTTTATCGACTTCGTATGATACGTTTACAGTTGCAACGATGATTAACCGCGCGATTTATGACCAATTAATTAAAAAAGAAGTAGTATTTGTGGAGGATATTTTGACCCCATTAGAAACAACTGCATTTTTATCTACGTCTGATAAAGTGGAAGATTGGCATAAAATGGAAGAAGCGACAGGTCATAGTCGATTTCCTGTAGTTAACCGAGCGATGCGACTGACTGGGATGGTTACAAGTAAGGATATTCTGGAAAAAAATCCAAGTATTTCAATTGAACGAGTAATGACGAAAAATCCGTTAACTGTGGGACCAAAAATGAGTGTAGCCTCGGTGGCGCACATGATGATTTGGGAGAGTATCGAAGTAATTCCAGTCGTTAAAGATGACTTAACATTAATCGGGATTGTTAGCAGACAGGATATTCTAAAATCTATGCAAATGATTCAAAAACAACCGCAAGTCGGTGAAACAATTGATGATACGATTGCGAATCAGCTTTCTGAAAAAGCAGATACTGGAGAAGAGGCAGATTATGAATTTAAAGTTAGCCCGCAAATGACTAATTCACTCGGAACATTATCGTATGGTGTATTTACACAAGTGGTTTGTGACGTCGTACAGCAAAAACTATTTTCTATGAAAAAACGGAATGTAGCGATTGAAAATGTAACGATGTATTTCCTAAAACCTGTTCAAATGGACGCGACAATTATTATTAAACCGCGAATTTTGGAGATGGGGCGTAAGGCCGGTAAGCTTGATGTAGAGCTTTACTTAGAAGGAATTTTGACCGGAAAAGCTATTGTCGCTTGTCAAATGATGGAACGTTAAAAAGAAATAGAGGCGAAACAATGAAAAGTGAGATTTTACAACAAATAAAACAATATGAAACGATTATTTTGCATAGACATGTACGGCCTGACCCAGATGCATACGGATCGCAAATGGGGCTTGCGGAAATTATCCGGGCTAGCTTTCCTGAGAAAAAAGTCTATTCAGTTGGAAATGATGAAAAGTCGCTCCAATTTCTTGGTATAGTGGACGAAATAACGGATGAAATTTATAAAGATGCGCTTGTGATTGTGTGTGACACCGCGAACCAAGAACGGATTTCAGACGGGCGTTTTAACCTTGGTAAAGCACTTATAAAAATTGACCACCATCCAAATGATGATGCGTATGGTGATTTACTTTGGGTGGACACGACGGCTTCTTCTTGTAGTGAAATGATTGTCGCTTTTTGGGAAATGTTTTCGGATGAGTTAATTTTGAATGAAACTGCTGCAAGACTCCTTTATGCGGGAATTGTTGGTGATACTGGGCGCTTCTTGTATCCAAGCACAACGGAAGAGACGTTACGTTTATCTGCGCATTTAGTGACATTTCCATTTGATCGTCCGGCGCTTTACCGAGAATTATATGAATTACCGAAAAATACGGTAAAACTTTCTGGATATATTTTGCAAAACTTTGTCATGGATGAAAATGGCGCTGCAACCGTTTATTTAAGTGATACGCTTTTAAACGAGTTTGAAGTTGATCCGCGCGACGCTTCCGCACTTGTTTCGTGTATCGAAAATGTGGAAGGTATCAAGGCATGGATTATGTTCATTCAAGAAGGTCCCGTTTTTAGAGCTCGTTTACGTTCTAAAGGTCCAGTTATTAATGAATTAGCCAAAGAGTATGGCGGCGGCGGACATCCGCTTGCTTCTGGTGCGACACTTCATAATGAAGAAGAAATAAAGGAAATGACGGCAAAATTGCAACGCATTTGTGCCGATAAATAATTAGGAAATAAAGTCGGATTAATTATCTGGCTTTATTTTTATATAAAAACACGAACACACTTTCTTTTTTTTAGCTTAACCGATATAATGGAAAAAGAGAGTTTTGAAAGGAGAGAGGATAGTGGGGTTTGTTCATTTACAAGTTGCGAGCGCTTATGATTTGCTTTCAAGTACAGCATCGATTGATAAGCTAATCGCTAAAGCAAAAGAATACCATTATCCAGCCTTAGCAATTACGGATAAAAATGTACTTTACGGAGTAGTCGAGTTTTATCAAAAGTGTTTAGCGGCGGATATAAAACCAATTATCGGGATGACGGTGACAATTCAAGGTTACTTAAATCCAATTAATTCATATGAGTTGATATTAATTGCGGAATCAACCGCTGGATATCACGAGTTATTAAAAATCGCGAGTGCTATTCAAACGCGCGAAGAAGGCCCCGAATTGCCACAAAGCTGGTTACGCGCTTATAGCAGTAACTTGATTGCGATTTCACCTGGTGCCAAAGGAGAAATCGAACGTCTTCTGATGGAGGAGAATCGCGAGGGAGCACTGGAAGTTTATGCAAATTTAGTCGAAATTTTTGGTAAAGAATCTGTTTATTTATCTGCCCAAAAAGAAAATCCACGTCTTTTCACAAAAATAGAAACTTTTTCTGCAGAAGAAAATGTACCGGTTGTTGCGACGAAAAATGTACAATATATAGAACCAAAAGATGCGCAAGCAAAAGAAGTTTTAACGGCCATTCGTGATAATCGAACGGTCGATTGGACAACGTTACCACTTGCCGGACCAAATTATTTTACCTCACAAGAAGAAATGGAACGTGATTGGCAAACGGAGTTCGAAAAACGGGCATGCTTAGAAACTGGTGAACTTGCAGATCGTTGTCATGTCGAAATTGCTTTGGATCAGCATTTATTACCTAGATTTCCATTAAATGAAGGACAAAATGCATCAGATGTTTTGCGTCAAACAGCCTTTGCAGGATTAAAAGAACGAAATTTATTAGGTGTGGAATATCAGGAGCGTTTAGAATATGAATTAAAAGTCATTACGGAAATGGGTTTTGCAGATTACTTTCTAATCGTTTGGGATGTTATTCGTTATTCACGCGAGGCGGGAATTTTAACAGGTCCAGGTCGGGGCTCTGCGGCGGGGGCGCTTGTTTCCTATGCACTCAGAATTACGGATGTAGACCCGATTCGTTACAATTTGCTATTTGAACGATTTTTAAACCCAGAACGTATCACGATGCCCGATATTGATTTGGATTTTCCAGATAATCGCCGCGATGAAGTGATTTCGTATGTGGTATCTAAATACGGAGAAGCGCATGTGGCGCAAATCGGCACGTTTGGAACACTAGCGGCAAAAGCGGCGATTCGCGATACTGCGAGGAGTTTTGGGCTAAATTCTGTACTATTATCTGAATGGTCTAAGTTGATTCCAAGTCAGTTAGGTATTACGTTACAAAAAGCACTACAAGAAAGTCCGCGTTTAGAAAACCATATTAAAAGCTCTAAAGAAAATGAAATGATTTGGGAAGTTGCTTGTCAACTGGAAGGCTTGCCACGTCATATTTCAACGCACGCAGCCGGAATAGTAATTAGTGACAAGCCACTCGTAGAACAAGTCGCGCTACAATTAGGTAGCGGAGATGCACGTTTGACCCAGTTTGCTATGGGAGAATTAGAGAAAATCGGCTTACTTAAAATGGACTTTTTAGGACTTAGAAATCTTAGTTTACTTGATCGTGTTTTGAAATCAGTCAATTATACTAGAGAAACTCCGTTAACATTAGCAGATATTTCCTTAGAAGATAAAAAAACATTGAAACTATTCCAAACAGGTGACACGACAGGGGTATTCCAATTTGAATCGGACGGGATTCGACGCGTGCTCCGAAAATTAAAACCAACTTCTTTTGAAGATGTCGTGGCGGTAGATGCGCTTTATCGTCCGGGTCCAATGGAACAAATTGATACATTTATCGCTAGAAAACACGGAAAAGAAAAAATTCAATATCCTCATCCAGATTTAGCGCCTATTTTGGAAGTGACATACGGCGTTATCGTTTATCAAGAGCAAATTATTCAAGTAGCGAACCAAATGGCTGGATTTTCGCTTGGAGAAGCAGATTTATTAAGACGAGCGGTCAGCAAGAAAAAAGCAGATGTCCTAAACGAAGAGCGAATTCACTTTGTGGAAGGTGCTAAGAGTAGAGGTTATTCAGATGCTAGCGCTAACCAAGTGTATGATATGATTGTTCAATTCGCGAATTACGGTTTCAACCGAAGTCACGCTGCAGCATATTCAAAAATCGCTTTTCAATTAGCTTATTTAAAAGCACATTTTCCAGCTGCATTTATGTCGTCGCTTCTTAGCTCTGTTTTTGGCAATGACGACAAAATTTCCCAGTACATTACCGAAGCAAAAAACTACGGAATTAGCATGTTAGCGCCAAGCATCAACCATAGTAATTACTACTTCCAAGTGGAGAATGAATCATCTATCCGCTATAGTTTCCGTGTTATTCGTAAAGTGCCAACGAAATTCATTTTAGAAATTATTAACGAACGAAAAAAAGCACCTTTCCGAGATTTCTTTGATTTTTGTGAAAGAATGCCACATAAAATGCTCTCAGAAACCGTTTTAGAAGCACTTGTATTTTCTGGGTGTTTTGACGAATTTGGCGAGGATCGAGCAACGATTTTGGCAACCATTGATGCAGTGCTACAATATATTTCGCTACTCGGTGAAGATTCGAAAGGAATGAATCTTTTCGCGGAAGATGATGACTTTTTGAAAAAGATGAAACCACGCTACCGGAAAACCGCGCCCATTTCGATTGATGAAAAGCTGGAGAAAGAAAAATTATACACGGGTCAATACGTTTCAGCGCATCCAGTATCGTACTACCAAAATAAATTACAAAATCTTGCTATTACAAGACTTGCAAATCTTTCTTCCGGCAAAAACTATCAAGTAGCTGCTTATGTACATGAAGTCAAATCAATTAGAACAAAAAAGGGCGAAACGATGTGCTTTTTAACAATTAGTGATGATTCAAAAGAACTGAGCGCCGTCATGTTCCCGGAAAGTTATCGTAAATTCGCGAGCTTTGCACAAAAAGGGGAGATTCTCTTTTTGCAAGTCAAAGCAGACACAAGGAACGGAGAGCTACAGTTAATTATCAATAAAGCAGAAGATTTAAAAGAAATAAAAGCCCCCGTACGATTGTTCCTAAAATTAACGGAACCACAGCAAATGGAACAAATTAAGCCAGTTTTAACTCGTTATAAAGGCGACAGTAAGGTCATTGTGCATCAAGCAATAACGAAACAAACTGCTGAGCTGAAAAATATTCAAGTAACGCCATCAAATGAGCTGCAAGAAGCGTTAGAAGAGCTACTCGGTAAAGAGAATGTAGTCATTAAGTAATCTTAGACTTTCTATATTTATAGAAAGTATGTTATAGTTTAACGTGGAAAACAATATTGCGCAGTCTGTCCAGTTGTAATTCGGATAGACTGGCATTTTGTCTTCTTGTGGGAAAATGCGGTTGATTTATGTTTCATGTCTTTATTCATTTTTTATTTTTACAACATTAAAAATCGTTAATAACCACAATAGAAAGCGTAAATGGGGAGGGTTATCCTTGCTAGGAGACTTGTTTACAAAACCAAAAAAGAGAAAATATGCCACAATTCCTTCTGATGGAACGAAAGCAGATGTTCCAGAAGGTATTATGACAAAATGTCCGGAATGTAAAAAAATAATGTATACCAAAGAATTGCAAAAAAATCTTATGGTATGTAATTATTGTGGTTTTCATCATCCAATTGGGGCAAAAGCACGAATCGATATGCTAGTTGATGAAGGCTCTTTTGAAGAAATTGATGCTAGTTTAACGACAGCAAATCCACTTGGTTTTGAAGATTATATGGATCGTATTGAGAAAGATAAGCAAAAATCTGGTTTAAATGAAGCCATTGTTACTGGTCATGCTACAATTGATGGTAATCCGCTTGTTATTGCAGTGATGGATTCTCGTTTTAGAATGGCAAGTATGGGCTCTGTTGTCGGTGAAAAAATCTTTCGTGCCGTGGAAGATGCCGATAAAACAAATAAACCGTTTGTTATTTTCACTGCTTCAGGTGGCGCGCGTATGCAAGAGGGGATGCTTTCGCTTATGCAAATGGCGAAAACCTCTGCTGCATTTAAACGATTTAGCAATCACGGGGGACTGATTATTACGGTAATGACGCACCCAACTACTGGTGGGGTTTCTGCTAGTTTTGCATCCCTTGGAGACTATAACTTTGCAGAACCAGGCGCACTTATTGGCTTTGCTGGACGCCGGGTAATAGAACAAACCGTTCGTGAAGAATTACCAGAAGACTTCCAAACGTCGGAGTTTTTATTAAAGCATGGACAACTAGATGACTGTATTTCACGCCTTGATCTGCAAAATAAATTAAGTTTTATTTTAAGCATTCACGTGAAAACACCTGAAGTAGGAGGTGAAGCGGATGGCGAATGAGATGGAATTTGAGAAACCGATTTTAGAATTAAAAAGTAAGATTGCTGACTTAAAAGAGTACAATGAAACTTCTGATGTGGATTTGACCAATGAAATTGAAAAGCTAGAAAAACGCTTAGCTAAGTTAGAATCAAGCATTTATAGCAATATGACTGCTTGGGATAAATTTCAAGTAGCTCGCCATCCAGAAAGACCTACGACACTTGATTATATTTCACTTTTATTCGAAGACTTCATGGAACTTCACGGGGATCGCGCATTTGGTGACGATGCTGCAATTGTTGGCGGTATCGCAACTTTCCACGGTATCCCAGTGACAGTTATTGGTCACCAACGTGGTAAAGATACAAAAGATAATTTACATCGTAATTTTGGTATGCCTCATCCTGAAGGTTTCCGTAAAGCGCTACGTTTGATGAAACAAGCAGATAAATTTGGCCGACCAATTATTTGCTTCATCGATACGAAAGGTGCTTATCCAGGTCGAGCTGCGGAAGAACGCGGTCAAAGTGAAGCCATTGCTAGAAATCTTTATGAAATGAGCGATATGAAAGTACCAATTATTTCTATTGTAATCGGTGAAGGTGGAAGTGGTGGAGCACTCGCTCTTGGTGTTGGAAATCAAATTTTCATGCTTGAAAATGCAGTTTTCTCTGTTATTTCACCAGAAGGAGCAGCAGCTATTTTATGGAAAGATGCCAGTCAAGCGAAGAAAGCAGCAGAGTCTATGCGGATTACAGCTGACGATTTATTTGAACTTGGCATTACAGATGGAATTATTCCAGAAGTAAAAGGCGGTGCGCACCGAGATTTAAATGCGCAAGCCGAAGAAATTAACAAAACTATCACGAAGTCTTTACATGCACTAATGGCATTTTCTGAAGAACAATTAATGGAACAGCGTTATGAGAAATTCAAGAAAATCGGTGTATACGATACTTTATAAACAATAAAAGAAGCGGCTTTCCTAATTTTAGGAGATCCGCTTCTTTGGTATATGCCAAACGCTAAAAAGAAAGTTTACCCATTCACAAGTATAGACCAATTATGTTTATTTAAGCTATAAAGCCGTTTTTCGTACGAATCGGAATAGACCGATATTTAAAATGGCGATTTGCAAAGCTTCTCGTTTAAAAAAGTGCTCTGTTGAAGCTTTTCATTTGCCCTTTTTTCATGTAGAATAAACACATGTGATGAAAAACAATATCATTGTCTGAGGTGGTAAGTAAAATGAAACGAATTGCAATTTTAACAAGTGGAGGAGACGCTCCAGGAATGAATGCAGCCACTCGTGCTGTTGTACGGAAAGCAATCTATGAAGGACTTGAAGTTTACGGTATTAACTATGGCTTTTTAGGGCTAGTCAATGGTGATATTCGTAAACTAGAATTAGGTTCTGTTGGTGATTTACTTCACCGCGGAGGTACATTCCTTTATTCCGCAAGATATCCTGAATTCGCTACAGAAGAAGGACAACTTAAAGGAATTGAACAATTGAAAAAACATCAAATCGATGGCCTTGTGGTTATTGGTGGAGATGGTTCTTATCACGGAGCGGAAGCACTTACAAAACGTGGATTCCCAACTATTGGTATCCCAGGAACTATTGATAATGATATTTCTGGAACTGATTTTACTATTGGTTTTGATACAGCGTTAAACACTGTTCTTGATGCACTTGATAAAATCCGCGATACAGCTACAAGTCATGAACGTACTTTCATTATTGAAGTTATGGGACGTGACGCTGGTGATATCGCTCTTTGGTCTGGACTTGCTGGTGGTGCTGAAGCTATCATCGTTCCAGAAGAAAGTTTTAATATGGATGATGTCGTGGATCGTTTGAACAAAGGTCGCGAACGTGGTAAAAAACATAGTATTATCGTCGTTGCTGAGGGCGTAATGTCCGGTAATGAATTCGCTAAACAATTAGCTGAATATGGCGATTATCATGCACGTGTAACTGTTCTTGGACACGTTCAACGTGGTGGTAGCCCAACTGCATTTGACCGTGTACTTGCAAGCCGTCTTGGTGCACGTTCAGTAGAATTATTGTTAGAAAACCGCGGAGGATTAGCTGTTGGAATCCGTGAAAATAGAATTGTCGAAAATGACATTAGTGAAATTTTGAAAGAAAAACACACACTTGATCAAAAATTATTTGATCTAGCATCTATTTTGTCGATTTAAAACGGCTGAAGAGCTGGCTGCCATGACAAAGCATGGTAGCCTTTCTTTGTGAAAAATTTTAGTAATGTATTAAAAATAAACTTTGAGGGTAAAGAAATGCAAATCGTTCATTAAGCATGCTGTAACAATCTGGAAAACGTTTTCTTGTTATCGTTACCATGCAGGTTGATTGCGATTTTATTCACAAACTTACTTGTTTTACAAGGTTGTTACTGGTAAAATGTGGAAGATATGTTTATAATAAATACGAATGAATAGCTAAGTTCTAGGAGGAGTAATAACATGAAAAAAACGAAAATTGTTTGTACAATTGGTCCTGCAAGTGAGTCAGTTGACACATTAGTTCAGTTGATCGAAGCAGGAATGAACGTTGCACGTCTTAATTTCTCTCACGGAGATTTTGAAGAGCACGGTGCGCGTATTGTAAATATCCGCGAAGCATCGAAAAAAACTGGTAAACAAGTGGCTATCTTACTTGATACAAAAGGTCCAGAAATCCGTACAAACGACATGGTCGGCGGAAAATTAGAATTCCAAACAGGTGATGTTGTACGTGTTTCTATGACTCCTGTTGAAGGAACAAAAGAAAAATTCTCCGTGACTTACGGCGAACTTTACGATGATGTAGAAATTGGTTCTTCCATTTTACTTGATGACGGCTTAATCGGTCTTGAAGTAATCGAAAAAGACGAAGCTAATCGCGAACTAGTAACAAAAGTACTTAACCCAGGTGTACTTAAAAATAAAAAAGGTGTTAACGTACCAAACGTTTCTATCAACCTACCAGGAATCACAGAAAAAGATGCTGCTGATATCCGCTTTGGTTTAGAACAAGGTATTGATTTTATCGCTGCATCTTTCGTACGTCGTGCTACAGATGTTCTTGAAATCACTAAAATTCTAGAAGAGCACAATGCAACTCACGTACAAATCATTCCTAAAATCGAAAACCAAGAAGGCGTTGATAATATCGACGAAATCTTACAAGTATCTCAAGGCCTAATGGTTGCTCGTGGGGACCTTGGTGTTGAAATTCCAGCTGAAGAAGTTCCGATTGTACAAAAAGAACTTATCAGAAAATGTAATAAACTTGGTAAACCTGTTATTACTGCAACACAAATGCTTGATTCCATGCAACGTAACCCACGTCCAACTCGCGCTGAAGCAAGTGACGTAGCGAATGCGATTTTTGATGGAACAGATGCAATTATGTTGTCCGGTGAAACAGCTGCTGGGGATTATCCAGTAGAAGCAGTTAAAATGATGGCGAAAATCGCTGTTCGTACAGAAGAAGTACTAGTTGCTCAAGATAAATTTGCACTTAAACTTCACGAAAATACGGATATGACAGAAGCTATCGGTCAAGCAGTTGGCCATACTGCGAAAAACCTAAATGTACAAACTATTGTTGCTGCGACTCAAAGTGGTCACACAGCGCGTATGATCTCTAAATACCGTCCTAAATCTCATATCGTTGCTGTAACATTCAACGAGCATGTATACCGCGGTTTAGCACTTTCATGGGGTGTTTATCCTCGCCTAGCTACTCCAGTTAGCAACACAGATGAAATGTTCGACCTTGCAGTGAAAGAATCTCTTGCTTCTGGCGTTGCAAAACAAGGCGACTTAATTATCATCACTGCTGGTGTTCCAGTTACTGAAAGTGGAACAACAAACGTAATGAAAATCCAATTAATTGGTGAAAAAGTTGTTAAAGGCCAAGGTATTGGCAGCAAATCTGTTATCGGTAAAGCAATCGTTGCTAAATCCAATGCAGAAGCACTTGAAAAAGCAGAAGAAGGCGGAATCTTAATCGTTAAAACAACGGATAAAGAAATGCTACCTGCATTCGAGAAAAGTGCAGCAGTTGTTGTGGAAGAAGGCGGCTTGACTAGCCACGCAGCAGTTGTAGGAATCAACCTAGGCATTCCTGTCATCGTTGGCGCTAAAGATGCAACATCTCTTGTAAAAGACGGTGAAATCATTACTGTTGATTCTCGTCAAGGTGTTGTATATAACGGCAAAACAGCAACACATTAATAGTTAACTTTCTAAAAGCGTCCCGCATGCGGGACGCTTTTTTTATGCGCACGCCTGTATTGTTTTTCGATTACGCCAAAATAGGTTATAATAGAGAGTAAGTATTGGAGTTGATTTTATGAGAAAATTTATTCTTTATTGGGCTTTATATGGCTTAATAGAATTGATTATGTACGTTTGGTTATTCCAAGTAATTGGCTTTTGGCCACTTCTTTTTATTCAGGCAGCTTCAAGTGCCTTTGGTGTTTTTATTTTCAAACGGCTTGGTGGCAACCTTTTCCGAAATTTACGAGATGGCCGCACTGTAGCCCCGTATTTGTTGGATAGTCTGTGCTTTTTTATCGCCGGGTTTTTATTAATTATTCCAGGTGTTATAACAACTATACTTGGACTACTCATTTTTATTCCATTTTCCCGCAAACTATTAAAACCAAAATTAACAAAATGGCTTGGAAATCAAAAGAAACATACGCAATATTATTATTTTGATATGTAATTAAAACCTCTATGGGAAAAACTTTCTATAGAGGTTTCATTGAAAAAAGGGCAATTCATTTTCCTTATGGCATTTTAGTATTACTATAAGGTATGTTTATGATATAATAATTGTTATCTCGCTTCCTAGATGCGTGATATTGAAAGGTGACTTAATATGTTTACGGAAAGTATGTTGTTTTTACTTCTTTTTTTACTTCTCGGACTTATAGCAAAAAATAATTCGCTTATCATTGCTGTAGCTGTCGTTATTTTGTTGAAGTTATTTCACGTCGATGGCAAAGCAATGGAAATGATTCAAGCAAAAGGGATAAATTGGGGTGTAACGATTATTACGGTTGCTATCTTAATTCCAATCGCAACTGGTCAAATCGGTTTTAAAGATTTAATTGATTCTTTCAAATCGGCAGCTGGCTGGATTGGCCTTGGTGCAGGAATTGCCGTTTCTATCTTAGCGAAAAAAGGTGTAGGCTATATGGCCGTTGATCCACAAGTGACTGTCTCACTAGTATTCGGGACCATTTTAGCAGTGGTGCTTTTTAGAGGGATTGCTGCTGGACCAGTAATTGCAGCTGGTATTGCGTACATGGCAATGCAGTTAGTTGCATTCATAAAATAAGTACATACGTAAAAAAGGATAAAAGGAGGAAATGAAATGACGTTATCTAAAGGCTTAGAAAATGTATATGTTGCTGAAACTTCCATTAGCTCTATCATTGATGATATGTTAACTTATGTTGGCTATGGTATTGACGATTTAATGGAAAATAACGCTTCTTTTGAAGAAGTGATTTACTTATTATGGCATTTACGTTTGCCGAATAAAGATGAATTTAAAAAATTTAAACGAGAAATCCAAGAAAATATGGCAGTGTCTGAAACAATCATTACGAGCTTAAGAATGCAAAATCACCAAAAATTACATCCGATGAGTGTTTTAAGAACTACAGTTTCTATGCTCGGTGTATTTGATACAGAAGCTGAATTAGACGACGGGGAAGCAGTTTACCGTAAAGGTTTGCGACTTCAAGCAAAAATGCCAACCATTGTTGCCGCTTTTTCCAGAATTCGTCGCGGACTCGATCCAATTCCACCGAGAGAAGATTTAAATATGGCAGCAAATTTCCTATATATGATTACAGGAGAAGAAGCAGATGCATTATCAGTAGAAGCAATGAATAAAGCGCTCGTACTGCACGCTGATCACGAATTTAATGCGTCTACTTTTACAGCGCGAGTTTGTGTGGCAACGCTTTCGGATGTTTATTCCGGCGTAACAGCTGCAATCGGTGCGCTGAAAGGCCCGCTTCATGGTGGTGCCAATGAACGCGTATTTGATATGTTAGAAGAAATTGACCAAGCTGGTGATGTGCGTAATTACATTCAAGAAAAAATTGATACGAAGCAAAAGATTATGGGATTTGGTCACCGTGTTTATCGCGGCGGAGATCCTCGTGCGCAACATTTGCGTGAAATGTCCAGAAAGTTAACTGCTGAAAAAGGCGAAGAGAAATGGTTTGATATTTCGCTGCAAGTAGAAGAATCTGTTTGGGAATTGAAACACTTAAAACCGAATGTCGATTTCTATTCAGCCTCCGTTTATCATGCGCTTGGTATTGACCGCGACTTGTTTACGCTTGTGTTTTCTGTAAGTCGTGTATCTGGTTGGTTAGCACACATTTTCGAGCAATACCGTGATAATCGTCTTATTCGTCCGCGTGCAATTTACGTTGGACCTGAAAATAGAAGTTATTTACCTGTAGAAGAACGAATTTAATCGAGGAGGAACAAACTTTATGAGTCAAAAAATTCAAGTAGAAAACGGTGTGCTCAAAACACCAAACAACCCAGTCATTCCTTTTATTGAAGGGGACGGAACTGGTCCAGACATCTGGGCAGCTGCAAAACGCGTTTTAGATGCCGCAGTAAAAAAAGCTTACAATGGCGAAAAAGAAATTGCTTGGAAAGAAGTATTAGCTGGTGAAAAAGCATTTAAACAAACAGGAGAATGGTTACCACAAGCGACTTTAGATACAATTGATGAATATTTGATTGCTATTAAAGGACCGCTTACTACTCCAATCGGTGGAGGCATTCGTTCGTTAAACGTTGCCCTGCGCCAAGAGTTAGATTTATATGTTTGTTTACGTCCAGTTCGTTATTTCAAAGGCGTTCCTTCACCGGTGAAACGTCCGGAAGACACAGATATGGTCATTTTCCGTGAGAATACAGAAGATATATATGCAGGGATTGAATTTAAAGAAGGCAGCGAAGAATCAAAAAAACTAATCGACTTCTTAAAATCTGAGTTTGGCGTTGACAAAATTCGTTTCCCGGAAACTTCTGGTATTGGTATTAAGCCAATTTCCAAAGAGGGAACAGAGCGTTTAGTGCGTTCGGCGATTGAATATGCAATTAAAGAAGGTCGTAAATCATTAACGCTTGTACACAAAGGGAATATCATGAAATTCACAGAAGGAGCTTTCAAAAATTGGGGCTATGACTTATGTGAACGCGAATATGGCGATAAAGTATTTACTTGGAATGAGTATGATCGCATTAAAGAAGCAGAAGGAACAGAAGTTGCTGATGCGAAACAAAAAGAAGCGCTTGCTGCTGGGAAAATTTTAGTCAAAGATTCGATTGCGGATATTTTCTTGCAACAAATCTTAACTCGCCCGGCTGAATTTGATGTAGTTGCTACAATGAACTTGAATGGAGATTACATTTCTGATGCACTTGCTGCTCAAGTAGGCGGAATCGGTATTGCTCCAGGAGCAAACATTAACTACTTAACTGGCCATGCAATTTTCGAAGCGACGCATGGTACTGCACCGAAATATGCAGGTCTTGATAAAGTGAATCCTTCATCAGTTATTTTATCTGGGACACTTCTTCTTGAACATATTGGTTGGGGTGAAGCGGCTGCATTAATTAATCAGTCAATGGAAAAAACAATCGCTGCGAAAACCGTAACTTATGATTTTGCTCGATTAATGGATGGTGCGACAGAAGTTAAATGTTCGGAATTTGCAGATGAATTAATAAAAAATTTCTAAAACAATCCATTTTAACTTCTAAAACTAGTCTGTATTTTTATTTTTAACCATAAATATACGTTTTTAAAACAAACCATTTAATCCCATTCGGATAAGTGGTTTGTTTTTATGTTCCTATGGTAAAATAGACACAAGTGAATGACAATATCGAGGAGGATATCCCTGTGAATAAATTAGTATTAATTGATGGAAATAGTATTGCGAATCGCGCCTTTTATGCTTTACCGCTTTTAAATAATGATAAAGGTGTTTACACAAATGCGGTGTATGGTTTCGCAATGATGTTGATGAATGTACTCGAAAAAGAAAAACCTAGCCATGTGCTCGTTGCATTTGATGCTGGAAAAACAACTTTCAGGCATACAACATTTAAAGGTTATAAAGGCGGACGTCAAAAAACCCCAAGTGAGTTATCTGAACAGTTTCCATTCATCCGAGAACTTTTAACGGCGTATGATATCCCGCAATATGAACTTGCCAATTACGAGGCAGATGATATTATCGGAACATTGACGAAAAAAGCAGAAGCAGATGGAATGGAAGTAGCAATCATTACCGGAGACCGCGACTTAACGCAATTAGCTTCTGAAAAAACAACGGTTTATATTACTAAAAAAGGCATAGCCGATATGGAAACCAACACACCAGAAACACTAAAAGAAAAATACAATCTGACTCCTGAACAAATCATTGATATGAAAGGCTTAATGGGTGATTCCTCCGATAATATTCCTGGTATTCCAGGCGTTGGTGAAAAAACTGCCTTAAAACTCTTACATGAATTTGGTGGAACGGTGGAAAGTGTGTTAGAGCATGCCGAGGAAATTTCCGGTAAAAAACTAAAAGAAAAAGTACTGGAAAATAAAGAATTAGCTATTTTAAGTAAAGAGTTAGCTACAATCAATGTGGATTCACCGATTGAATGCACGGTCGAAAGCACGAAATACGACGGCTATCAAACAGAAAAAGTTATCCCTTTATTAAAAGAAATGAATTTTACAACACTTTTGAAAAATATCGAGGGAGATACACCAGAAGAAACGAAAGAACTAAAAGAGTTGTCTTTTGAAATCGTAACAGAATTAAAAGAAAAACATTTTGGTGGGAAAACCGCGCTTTATGTGGAGCTAGAAAACGATAATTACCATACAGCTAATTTCATTGGATTAACAGTACATTCTAGCCAAGGGACGTATTTCTTTACAAAAGAAACAGCCGAAAGTAGTGAGGTATTCCGCAAATGGGTAGAAAGTGATCAAACAAAAGTAGTGTACGATGCGAAGAAAACAATGGTTGCAATGAACCGCATTGGTTTGGCCATTTCTGGTATCACCTTTGATATCATGTTAGCATCTTACTTGCTAAATCCATCTGATTCGATTGATGACTTTACAAGTGTTGCAATACGACATGATTACACAGAAGTAGAAACAGATGAAGCAGTCTACGGAAAAGGTGCTAAACGTAGCACTCCTGAAGAAAGCATTGTTGCGGCACACTTAGCTAGAAAAGCAGTGGCTATTGCTGACTTAGAGAAAAGACTAGTTGATGATTTAGAAGAAAATGAACAACTAGCTTTGATGGAAGACCTTGAGCTACCTCTAACTTTTGTATTAGCAGAAATGGAAATGCAAGGGGTTAGTGTAGATACAGAACGTCTAGAGAATATGAAAGTGGAGCTAGCGGGTAGACTGAAAACATTGGAAGAGTCGATCCATTCTCTAGCCGGCGAAGAATTCAATATTAATTCACCGAAACAACTAGGTGTGATTTTATTTGAAAAGCTTGGTCTCCCAGCTGTCAAGAAAACAAAAACAGGTTATTCAACGGCTGCCGATGTACTGGAAAGTTTATCTGGTAAACACGCGATTATTGATGAAATTTTGTTATATCGTCAACTTGGTAAAATTCAGTCCACTTATATCGAAGGGCTGCTTAAAGTGACAGATAAAGAAACACATAAAGTACACACACGTTTCAACCAAACATTAACGCAAACAGGACGCTTAAGTTCAGTTGATCCGAACTTGCAAAATATCCCTATTCGTTTAGAAGAAGGACGGAAAATTAGACAAGTTTTCGTACCGAGTAAACCAGGTTGGAAAATGTTTTCAGCCGATTATTCTCAAGTAGAGCTGAGAGTCTTAGCACATATTTCGGAAGATGAAAATTTAATTTATGCATTTAAGCACGATTATGATATTCATACGAAAACGGCGATGGACGTGTTTCATGTTGAGCAAGACGAAGTGGATTCATTAATGCGTCGTCAGGCTAAAGCGGTAAACTTTGGTATTGTATATGGAATTAGTGATTATGGGCTTTCGCAAAACCTTGGTATTACGCGTAAAGAAGCAAAAGACTTTATTGATCGTTATTTTGTGAGCTATCCAGCTGTGAAAGAATATATGCAAGATATCGTTCGTTTTGCGAAAGAAAAAGGCTATGTAGAGACCATTTTACATCGTCGTCGGTATATTCCAGAGATTGTCAGTCGTAATTTTAATGTTCGCGGATTTGCAGAAAGAACGGCGATGAACACGCCTATTCAAGGTAGTGCCGCTGATATTATCAAAAAAGCGATGATTCTGATGAGCGAGCGTTTAGTATCTGAAAAATTAGAAGCAAAATTATTACTACAAGTACACGATGAATTAATCTTCGAGGCGCCTGAAGCTGAAATCGCTAAATTAGAAGAAATTGTCCCAGATGTTATGGAAAATGCAGTAGAGCTTTCTGTACCGCTAAAAGTAGATAGCGCATTTGGTGACACTTGGTACGACGCGAAATAAATAGAGAAACGGGGAGTTTATATATGCCAGAAATGCCGGAAGTAGAAAATGTCCGCGCAACTTTACAAGAATTAGTCCCAGGTAAAAAAATAGATCAAGTAATTGTTCGTGTTCCAAAAATGATTGTATCAACACCACCCGATGAGTTTGTGCATATGCTTGTCGGGCAAGAAATAGAGGGTGTACGCCGTCGTGGTAAATTCTTACTTTTTGACTTAACCAACTGTACGATTTTATCGCATTTACGAATGGAAGGTAAATTTCGGTTAATGGATGAAAAGGAAGAGGTTAGCAAGCATACGCATATTATTTTTCATTTTGAAGATCACACGGAATTGCGTTTTTTAGATGTGCGAAAATTTGGCACGATGGAAGTAACAAATAAATACGGTGAGGGTGAAACGCGGTCGATTAAAAAGCTTGGCCCAGAACCGCTGACGCAAGCCTTTACATTAACGGATTTTGCGACTGGTGTAAAAAAAACAAGCCGCGCCATCAAAACGGCTTTACTTGATCAAAAGTTAGTAGCCGGAGTAGGAAATATTTATGCGGATGAAATTTGTTTTGAAGCAAAAGTGCGCCCGGAAAGAGCAGCTAACTCACTTTCAGACAAAGAAATCAAACGTATTTTTGAAGCGACGAAAAGTATTATGACTGAAGCTGTAGCACTTGGTGGCTCCACTGTCAGAACATATGTAAATTCGCAAGGGAAGCTTGGACAATATCAAGATAAATTAAAAGTATACGGCAAAACAGACGAACCGTGTGTTGTTTGTGGAACGCCAATTGAAAAAATTAAATTAAACGGACGCGGGACACATTTTTGCCCGAATTGCCAAAAATAGAAAGCGAGCTGAAATCATGGGGAAAACGATTGGATTAACAGGAAGTGTAGCAACAGGGAAATCAACAGTGAGTAACATGATTCAGCAAGCGGGTATTCCATTAGTAGATGCAGATATTGCTGCTAGAAAAGTAGTGGAGCGTGGCACAGAAGGACTAAAAGAAATCGTTGCTTATTTTGGGGAAGAAATTTTACTTGCAGATGGCACATTAAATCGAGCTAAATTAGGAGAAATTATTTTTAAAGATAAGGAAAAGCGTGAAAAGTTAAATGAAATTACGCATCCACGTGTGAAAGACTATATGTTGGAAGCGCGCGAACGTTTTTTTGAAGCAGGAGAGGAGCTTGTCTTTTTCGATATTCCGCTTTTGTTTGAAAGTCATTTAGAATCGTTGGTGGATAAAATAGTTGTTGTTTGGACCACCCCTGAAACAGAGTTAAAACGCCTGATGGAGCGAAATAATCTAACAAAAGAAGATGCATTAAGAAGAATTGAAAGCCAAATGGGAATCGATGAAAAGGCGAGAAAAGCTGATTTTGTCATCGATAATAATGAATCACTTGAAAAGACACAAAAACAAGTTCTTACATTTATCAAGCGTTTTGTAAAGAACAAATAGCCACCCTTACTTTCACATGGTATAATGAGGCATACAAATAAACAGATAGAGAAAGCTAGAGATAGGAGTGAGTTTTTGTGAGATGTCCTACTTGTCAATATAATGGTACACGTGTTGTAGACTCAAGACCGGCAGATGATGGCAATTCCATCCGAAGACGGCGTGAATGTGAAAAATGCGGATTTCGTTTTACTACTTTTGAAAAGGTAGAAGAGAGTCCTTTAATAGTTGTGAAAAAAGATGGAGCAAGAGAAGAATTCGCTCGTGAAAAAGTGCGACGCGGCTTAATAAGAGCATGTGAAAAACGACCAGTTAGCGCTGAACAAATTGAAGAAATTGTCAATGAGGTAGAACGTGAACTGCGAAATATTGGAGACAGTGAAATCGCGTCTGACTTAATTGGTGAAAAAGTGATGAATAAATTAGCGAATCTCGATGAAGTAGCCTACGTGCGCTTCGCTTCGGTGTATCGCCAATTTAAAGATATTAGTGTGTTTGTCGAAGAGTTAAAAGATTTAATGGAAAAAAATAAAGATAGGTGAGTAAATTGACGGAATTTTGGATGGAGCTTCAAGCGGTAGACAGCTATCAAGTAAAAGCAAGTGGAATCTTGACCGGCGCCGACAGAAAAATTATTACGATGTTATATCAACCGCTAATGGGGGCGGAATGTCTTGCTTTATATCAAACACTGTTCACAGAAGTCGAAGAAAACAGACTTTGGTCAGAAGCGCATTCGCACGTCCAACTTTTAAATATGCTTGATATTAGTTTGAAAGCGTTATTCGAGGCAAGGCTAAAATTAGAAGGCTTAGGTCTTTTAAAGAGTTATGTGAAGACCGAAAACGATCAACGCTTTTATATTTACGAAATCTTGCCACCGTTATCACCAGAAAAGTTTTTTTCGGATGGTCTATTAAATATTTATTTATATAGCAAAATTGGCAATGCGCAGTTTCAACGTTTGCGTCGTTTTTTCGCAGACGAGGCATTTGACACAGCTACATATAGCGAAATCACTCGTTCGTTTCAAGATGTTTTCGAACCGTTTAAAGGTGGTAGTAGTGCAGTTACGACTGAAACTAGTCAAAAGTTACTAGACAAAGTGACGCCAAAAGAAATTGAATTTGATGACGCGAGTTTTGACTTTAATTTGTTTTTGAGCTTGCTTTCACCGGGAATGATTGCTCGCGAAAAGATAACAAAAGAAGTACGCCAAACGATATTAAAACTTCACGGGATTTATCAAGTTTCTGAAAAAGATATGCCGAGTTATTTGTATCGTGCGCTTGATGCAAATGGTGAAATCGACATCGTTTATTTGCGTAAAATCGTTCGTGAAGGCTACACCATCGAACACGGTGCGCCGCCAAAACTGCAAATGAAGCAGGAAACGCCTGTCGATAAAGAACCAGAAGAATCGTTAAATGATGAAGAAGCGCTGCAAGTATATTTAGAAAGCATCACGCCTTTTCAACTTTTGGTAGACATTTCAGACGGGGCAGTTCCCGCTGAAACCGATTTGCGCGTTGTAGAAGAAGTCATGAACCAGCAAAATTTACCAGTTCCTGTGATGAATGTGCTGATTGAGTACGTGTTACTCCGGCTTGACCGGAAGCTTTCTAAAAATTACATGATGACGATCGCTGCTCACTGGAAACGAAAAAATGTAAAAACAGCAAAAGAAGCAATGGATCTAGCGTGGCAAGAGCACGAGAAATACAAACGACTTCAAGAAGAACCAGCCACACCAAAAACGAATAATTACAACCGAAATTATCAAAAAACAACGCGAAAAGAAATTTTGCCGGATTGGTTTGATAAGGAGCAAGTTGCTCCAGCCGAAAATAAAATGACAGATAAAGAAAAACAAACACTCGAAGAACAAGTTCGTGAAATTAAAGAACGACTAAATAAAAGGTAGGTGAAGAAGATGGATAACATCGAAAGAACATTAGGACAGCTTTTTGAAGGCCGCGACTTTGAAAAAGAATACCAAGGTTTAAAACAACAAGTTCTCCATTATCAACCAATTCAAGACTTTTTCAAAGAGCACAAAGAAGAGGTTACCGAGCAATTAGTTAATCAAAATTTGTCTAATTTATATGAATTTATGACGCAACACAAAAAATTCACGGAACAGGAAGAAACTTTAATGCCTGGTTATGCACCAAAACTTGTTCTTAATGGGGAATTCATCACTGTCACCTACTATCCGACGAAAGAGAAAATAGAAGAAGATAAACGCCGTGCAGTTGAGCGAAGAATTCGTTCTCTTTATATGCCTAAGCAAGTAGTGGACGCGAACTTAGCGGACTTTTACACGGATGAAGAATCGCGTCAATTGGCACTTGTGGAAGCGTATCAATTCTTAAATAATTACCCTCCAAAAAGTGGCGAGCGTGTCAAAGGCTTATTTATTCATGGTAGCTTTGGAACCGGAAAATCCTACTTACTTGGAGCCCTTGCAAAAGAGCTAGCTTTGAAAGGAATCTCATCAACACTTGTTTATTTACCCGAGTTCATGCGCGAAGTGAAACAGTCTATTTCTGACAATACAGTCGGTGAAAAAATTCAATTTGCGAAAGAAACAGAAGTATTGATGCTCGATGATATTGGCGCAGAATCGATGACCGCTTGGACGCGTGATGAAGTGTTGGGTGCGATTTTACAATTCCGGATGCAAGAGGAATTACCAACTTTCTTCTCATCAAATTACAACATGGATCAACTAGAAAATCATTTAATGTTTGCCCAAAATGGTACGGAAGAAAAACTAAAAGCTCGCCGAATCATGGAACGGGTGCGCTATTTGTCGAAAGAGGTTAACTTAGAAGGGAAAAATCGCCGTTTCTAAAAAGTACTTGCAAATATGTTTAATCGGGCTTATAATTTGAAGTAATATAAAACAAAGTGATGAAAAGGACAACCAATTTAACGGAAAATTTTAGAGAGGAAGGGCTAGCTGGGAACCTTCTATTGGAACTTAAATTTGGACCACCTTGGAACTTCTATTAGGAACGTGTTTAACTAGTAATAATAGACGGATCGCTCCGTTATAAGCGACAAGAGTGAAGTAGTTATTTTTAGCTATTTCTGAATCTTGGGTGGAACCACGAGCATAAACTCGTCCCTTGACAACAGGAGGGATGGGTTTTTTATTTTGCCCTCCTAACCACACTAAAAAAAGAAAAGGAGAGATTAGTATGAAAATCACATTTCCAGACGGTGCAGTAAAAGAATTCGAGCCAGGCGTTTCAACAGCAGATATTGCTGCTTCTATCAGCCCAGGGCTAAAAAAGAAAGCACTCGCAGGTAAATTAAACGGGGAGTTACTTGATTTAGTAACACCAATCCACGAAGACGGAGCAATCGAAATCGTAACACCAGACCATGAAGATGCGCTTGGTATTTTGCGTCACAGTACAGCTCATTTAATGGCTCAAGCATTGAAACGCCTTTATCCAGATGTGAAATTTGGTGTTGGCCCAGCGATTGAATCTGGTTTCTATTATGATATTGATACAGAGGCAGTTATTAGCGATGAATCTCTTGTTGAAATTGAAAAAGAAATGCAAAAAATTGTGCGTGAAAATGTTCCAATTGAGCGCGAAGTTGTTTCTCGCGAAGAAGCAATTAAACGTTTCAAAGCAATTGGAGATCAATATAAATTAGAACTTATCGAAGCAATCCCAGAAGATGAAACAGTGACAATTTATACACAAGGTGAATTTTTCGACCTTTGTCGCGGAGTCCATGTTCCTTCTACTGGTAAAATTCAAGTGTTCAAACTACTTAGCGTGGCTGGTGCATACTGGCGTGGCGATAGTAACAACAAAATGCTACAACGCATTTATGGCACAGCTTTCTTCGATAAAAATGGCTTAAAAGAATTTATCCAAATGCAAAAAGAAGCGAAAGAACGTGATCATCGTAAACTAGGTAAAGAACTAGATTTATTTGCAAATAGTATTGAAGTTGGTCAAGGTTTACCACTTTGGTTGCCAAAAGGTGCGACTATCCGACGCGTTATCGAACGATACATTGTGGATAAAGAAGAACGCCTTGGTTACAATCACGTTTACACTCCGATTATGGCTAATGTTGAGCTTTATAAAACAAGCGGCCACTGGGATCATTACCATGAAGACATGTTCCCAACAATGAAAATGGACAACGAAGAACTAGTTTTACGTCCAATGAACTGCCCGCATCACATGATGATTTATAAAAATGATATCCATAGTTACCGTGAACTACCAATCCGTATTGCCGAGCTTGGTATGATGCACCGTTATGAAATGAGTGGGGCGCTTTCAGGACTTCAACGTGTTCGTGGAATGACTTTAAATGATGCACACGTATTTGTTCGCCCTGACCAAATCAAAGATGAGTTCAAACGGGTTGTAGAGCTAATTTTAGAAGTATATAAAGACTTTGATATTAAAGATTACTCCTTCCGCCTAAGCTACCGTGATCCGAAAAATACTGAAAAATATTTTGACGATGATGCTATGTGGGAAAAAGCGCAAGCCATGCTTAAATCCGCCATGGACGAAATGGAAATGGATTACTTTGAAGCAGAAGGTGAAGCTGCATTTTACGGTCCAAAACTAGATGTTCAAGTGAAAACTGCAATAGGAAAAGAAGAAACACTTTCCACTGTACAACTTGACTTCTTACTTCCAGAACGCTTTGACTTAACTTACATTGGCGAAGATGGCGAAAAACATCGTCCAGTTGTCATTCACCGTGGAGTTGTATCGACAATGGAACGTTTTGTCGCATATCTAATCGAAGAATACAAAGGTGCTTTCCCAACTTGGTTAGCTCCAGTACAAATGGAACTTATTCCAGTTAATGCAGATGCACATTTAGATTATGCAAAAGGTGTACAAGATAAATTACAACGCGCTGGACTTCGTGCTGAAGTGGATGATCGTAATGAAAAATTAGGATATAAAATCCGTGAAGCACAAACAAAGAAAATTCCTTATGCCTTAGTATTAGGTGACCAAGAAGTAGAGGCTGGTTCTGTTAACGTTCGTCGTTACGGCTCTAAAGACTCTGAAACAATGGATTTAGATGCATTTATCGCACAAGTTGTTGCTGAAGTAAGCAAATATTAATCACGAAAATACTGTCTCTTAAAGGGGGCAGTATTTTTTCATGGTGCTTTTTTCCTCTTTTTCCGTTATACTAGTAAAAGATAATGAATAGAACAGGATGGAAAATTATGGATGTAAATAATGTAGAACTAATAATAAGCGCTGTTCGACCAGAGCAATATCCCGAGACAGACCTTCCAGAATATGCACTTGCAGGTCGATCAAACGTTGGAAAATCATCTTTTATTAATACGATGATTCGCCGCAAAAGTATGGCAAGAATTTCACAAAAACCAGGAAAAACACAAACACTAAATTTTTATAAAATTGAAGAAGCACTTTTCTTTGTCGATGTACCCGGTTATGGTTTCGCTAAAGTTTCGAAAACAGAACGCGAAAAATGGGGCGTGATGATTGAAACGTATATTACTTCTCGTGAGCAACTTCGTGGTGTTATCCAAATTGTAGATTTGCGCCATAAACCTACAGAAGATGACCGAATGATGTATGAATTTCTGAAGTATTACGACATCCCTGTTATCGTCGTAGCAACGAAAGCAGACAAAATACCACGCAGTAAATGGCAAAAAAATGCTAAAATTGTGCGAGAAACACTTGATTTTGATCCTGATGACAAATTTGTCTTATTTTCCTCTGAAACAAAAATGGGAAAAGACGAAGCATGGCAGTTTATCAAAGAAGGAATGGAATAATAGAAGGAGTTGGAATGAAAAATCCAGCTCTTTTTTCCGTCTAAATACATAAACGGACTATTTGGTGTACACATCGAAAAGTGGTAGAATGTATTAGAGTTCAATTTAATTTTAGGAGGATTATCGAATGTTTATTCTCACCATGGGGCTGAATCATCACACAGCACCAATCGACATCCGCGAAAAATTAGTTTTTAAAGAAAGCGAAGAAGAAATGGCCTTAGTAACATTACAGCAGGAAAAAAGTATCCTCGAAAATGTTATTATTTCAACGTGCAATCGAACAGAAATTATTGCGGTTGTTGACCAAATACATACAGGTAGATATTACTTAAAACGCTTTATGGCTAACTGGTTTCAAATGGATATGGAAAAAATCGAACCTTATTTGTTTTTCCATGAAGAATCAGATGCTGTCAATCATTTATATAAAGTAACCGCGGGACTTGATTCGTTAGTACTGGGAGAAACGCAAATCCTCGGACAAGTAAAACATGCATTCGAAATCGCCAAACAAACGGCTACAACAGGTACACTTTTAAATAAACTTTTTCGGGAAGTAGTTACTTTCGCAAAAAAAGTACACCACCATACAAAAATTAATGAAAATGCTGTGTCTGTCAGTTATGCCGCTGTAGAGGTTGCAAAAAAATTATATGGTTCATTAGACAATAAGAAAATTGTGCTAGTTGGTGCAGGGGAAATGAGTGAACTCGCTTTGCAAAATCTCGCTGGGAGCGGCATTGCAGATATAACCATCATCAACCGTACTAAATCTAATGCAGAATTATTAGCAAATCAATTTCAAGCAAAAGTGGGCGCATATGAAAATATGAATGAACATTTGATGCTAGCAGACATCGTTCTCGTTTCGACAAGTGCGGCAGAACCTATTATTAAACAAGCTGCTATGCAAGATTTGATGGAACAAAAAGCGAGTTCGATGCTTGTAATTGATATCGGTTTACCTCGAAATGTTGAACATGATTGTTCATACATTCCCAATTTCCATTTATATGACATTGACGATTTGGCAGGGGTCGTTAGCGCGAACTCATTAGAGCGGCAGCGAATCGTTCTGGAACTTGAAAAAACTATTGAGGCAGAAGTTCGTAACTTTTTCGAGTGGGAAAAGCAACTAGGCGTCGTCCCTATTATTCGTGCTTTGCGTGAAAAAGCGTTAGATATGCAAGAAGTTACTATGACTAGTTTAGAAAATAAACTTCCTGGACTAACAGAACGCGAATACATTCAAATTGGAAAACATATGAAAAGCATTATAAACCAAATGCTGAAACAACCTATCTCAGAATTAAAAGAAATGTCTGTAGAAGAAGATGCAACTACAAGTATTGAACATTTTAAACGTATTTTTGGGTTGAGTGAAACAGATGTTACTGTAATAGAAAAAGAACAAGCCGAAACGAGGAGTTAACGGATGAAACGAAAAATAATTGTTGGTTCTAGACGAAGCAAGTTAGCTTTAACTCAGTCTAATTGGGTGATTAACAAGCTCAAAGAAAATTATCCTGAGTTCGATTTTGAGATAAAAGAAATTGTTACAAAAGGGGACCGTATTTTAGATGTAACACTTAGCAAAGTAGGCGGAAAAGGTCTATTTGTATCCGAAGTGGAGCAGGCTTTAAGTGATGAAGTGATTGATTTTGCGGTACATAGCATGAAAGATGTTCCATCAAGTTTGAAAGAAGGATTAATTATTGGCGCGATTCCAAAACGTGAATCGCCATTAGATTGCTTCGTTTTCAATCGAGTGAATTCTCTAGATGAGTTACCACAAGGCTCGGTCATTGGTACAAGTAGCCTCCGTAGAGCGGCACAACTTCTAAAACATCGACCTGATTTTGTGATTAAACCAATTCGAGGCAATATCGATACACGTCTTCAAAAATTACATGCAGAAAATTTTGATGCAATTATCTTAGCAAAAGCTGGGTTAGCTCGTATGGGTTGGTTAGAAAATACTACGTTAAAACTAGAAGACATCCCACCAGAATTATGTTTGCCAGCTGTTGGACAAGGTGCACTTGCTATCGAGTGTCGCGAAAGTGATCAACAAATCCGCGATATGTTAACTTCTATTCATCACGAAGAAACTGGAATTTGTGTAGAAGCAGAACGTGTTTTCTTGAAAAAATTAAATGGTGGCTGTGAAATTCCGATTGCCGGCTTTGCTACAAGAGCTAATGAAGTCGTTCATTTTAAAGGTTTAGTTGGTAATGCGGATGGTTCCATCATTCTTGCATCCGAACAAGCTGGTGCAAATCCAAGTGAAATTGGAAATAAAGTAGCAGAAGATTTGCTAAGTGAAGGTGCAGATACTATTATCAAAGAACTGAGAAATATATGAGTAAAAAAGTTGTTTTAACAAGAGAAGCGAATAAAAACAAACCATGGCAAACCTATTTTTCGCAAAATGGTTTTGAAGTGACGTCAATCCCGCTGATTAAAACACGACCTATAAAAATGGATTTGAGTCGAGAACAACAACAAACAGACTGGCTTTTTTTAACAAGTGCAAATGCTGTAGAATATTTCTTTACGAACCAACATGAAAGATTCAATTATAAAATAGCTGTCATCGGTGAAAAAACAAAAGAAAAACTGGCAGAATTTGGTCACGAACCAAATTTTGTCCCATCTATCTATCAGTCAGAAGTATTTTTAGAAGAATGGCTAAACGAAAACCCAGAGAAAACAAGTATCTTAATACCACAAAGTAATTTAAGCAGAACAATAATAAAAGATAGATTGATTGAAAAAGGTTACATCGTTGTTTCGTTTGAGCTCTATGAAACAATCTTTCCAGAAAATTCTAAAATACGGTTAATCGAACAACTGAAACTAAATGAAACACAAATAATTGTTTTTGCCAGCCCATCTGCATGGAAAAACTTCTATTCCACTGCGAAGTCATTCCCTGCTCAAAAAGAGAAGTGGCATATTGCATCCATTGGTAGTATTACAACAGAAGCCATTATAGCAGATGGATGGGAAGTAAAATATCAACCAAAAACCTTCACCATGAAGCACCTAGCTGATTTGATAATACAGGAGGAATTAAAATGAAAAATCAATTTGATAGACATCGTCGTCTAAGAAAAACCAAAACACTGCGTGATTTAGTAAGAGAAACAGTTTTACATACAGATGATTTAATCTATCCGATTTTTGTTAAAGATGGCAAAGAACCAAAAACAGAAGTAGCTTCTATGCCTGGGGTTTTTCAATATCCTTTACATGAACTAGAAGAAGAAATGCGCGTAGTTGAGAGCCTTGGTATTAAAGCGGTTATTTTATTTGGTATTCCTGCCGAGAAAGACGCAGTTGGCACGCAAGCTTATCACGACCACGGAATTATTCAAGAAGCTACAAGGCTTATAAAAAAAAGTTTTCCTGAAATTCTTGTGGTGGCTGACACATGTTTATGTGAATTTACTGATCATGGACATTGTGGTGTTATTGAAAACGGGGAAATTCTCAATGACGAATCGCTTGAATTATTGAAACAAACAGCTGTCAGTCAAGCCGCTGCAGGAGCGGATATCATTGCTCCATCTAATATGATGGATGGTTTTGTTCAAGTCATTCGCGAAGGGTTAGATGAAGCGGGATTTTATGATATCCCAATTATGTCATATGCAGTTAAATATGCGTCTGCTTTTTATGGACCGTTCCGTGATGCTGCTGGTAGTGCCCCTCAATTTGGTGATAGAAAATCTTATCAAATGGATCCTGCCAATCGTGAAGAAGCTCTTCGCGAAGCAATGTCGGATGAACAAGAAGGTGCAGATTTCCTTATTGTTAAACCATCATTATCATACTTAGATATCATGCGCGATGTTAAGAACAATACCAATTTACCAGTAGTTGCCTACAATGTTAGTGGTGAATATGCAATGGTAAAAGCAGCTGCGCAAAATGGTTGGATAGATGAAGAAAAAATTGTTTTAGAAATGCTAACAAGTATGAAACGAGCGGGTGCAACACTTATCATTACTTATTTTGCAAAAGATGCATCCAAATATTTAAATAAATAGGAGGTAAGAAATTTGCAAAACTATTCGAAATCCGAAAAGGCCTTTAAAGAAGCCAAAAAAGTCTTACCTGGTGGTGTAAATAGCCCTGTTCGAGCATTCAACTCTGTAGATGCCTCGCCAGTTTTTATGGACCACGGAAAAGGCGCTTATATTACAGATGTTGATGGTAACGAATATATTGATTATGTGTTATCTTGGGGCCCTCTAATTTTAGGGCACGCTGATCCAGCTGTTGTTAATGCTATTACAAAAGCAGCTCTGAAAGGTACCAGCTTTGGGACGCCTACTGAGATTGAAACTGAATTAGCAAAATTAGTAATTGAACGTGTGCCATCTATTGAAATTGTTCGTATGGTTTCATCAGGAACGGAAGCAACGATGAGTGCTATTCGTTTGGCTCGCGGTTATACAAAAAGAGAAAAAATCTTGAAATTTGAAGGAAGTTATCACGGACATGGAGATTCTTTATTAATTAAAGCTGGTTCAGGGGTAGCGACACTCGGATTACCGGATTCTCCAGGAGTTACTAAAGGTCTTGCGGCAGATACAATAACAGTCCCATACAATGATATTGAAGGAGCCGAACTGGCCTTCCAAAAATATGGAGAAGAAATAGCAGCAGTCATAGTTGAACCAGTCGCGGGCAATATGGGTGTTGTTCCTCCAATTGATGGATTTTTAGAAGGACTTCGAGAGCTTACTACAAAATTTGGCTCCTTGCTCATTTTTGATGAAGTTATGACCGGATTTAGAGTAGATTACTATTCTGCTCAAGGCTATTATGTGGTAACGCCCGATCTTACTTGTTTAGGAAAAGTGATTGGTGGTGGTTTACCAGTTGGTGCTTATGGTGGAAAGAAAGAAATTATGGAACAGATTGCTCCTGCTGGTTCTATTTATCAAGCGGGAACTTTATCCGGAAATCCATTAGCAATGAATGCTGGCTTTGAAACAGTTCGCCAACTAACGCCGCAACACTATGATGTTTTCCGCACCCTAATTAAGCGAATGGAAGAAGGACTTACAGAGATATCTGCTAGAAGACAAGTCCCGCTCTCGATTAATAAGGCTGGTTCGATGTTCGGCTTTTTCTTCACTGATCAAAAAGTGATTAATTTTGATACAGCAAAAACAAGTAATCTAGAATTTTTCCGAAATTATTACCGTGAAATGTTAGGTCAAGGCATTTTCTTACCACCGTCTCAGTTTGAGGGTGTCTTCATTTCTACGATGCACACCGAGAAAGAAATTGATAAGACCTTGGAAGCATTTGATACGACATGCAAAATACTTCGCGGCTAATTGACGAATCTTGAAACTTTTGTTAAAATTATTTCTAGTATATAGAATCAAATGCAATGAAGAGGAAGAGTAGGACATTTATTTTTTTAAAGAGAGAAAGCGGTTGGTGCAAGCTTTCAAAAATGATGTCTGAAGGTAGCCTTGGAGCAGTATTCCTGAATTTATAGTAAGGAATAACCGGTAGATTTCTCTATCGTTAACACAATGAAGTGCCTGCAATTTTTTTCTGTGGGTAAAAAGGTGGTACCGCGAATAATACTCTTTTCGTCCTTTTATGAGGATGAGAAGAGTTTTTTATTTTGCCTAAAAAAGGAGGAATCATTATGACAATCGAACACAATGAAATAAATATGCCTACAAAATATGAGCCGAGTAACGTAGAAGCAGGTAAATATAAATGGTGGCTAGAAAAAGAATTCTTTAAAGCAGAAGGAAATACGGATAAAAAACCTTACAGTATTGTTATTCCACCACCAAACGTAACAGGTAAACTACATTTAGGCCATGCGTGGGATACAACTTTACAAGATATTATTACTCGAATGAAAAGAATGCAAGGGTTTGACACTTTATATTTACCAGGAATGGATCATGCTGGTATTGCAACGCAAGCTAAAGTAGAAGCGAAATTAAAAGAATCTAATGTTTCTCGTTATGACTTAGGACGAGAAAACTTTGTGGATAAGACTTGGGAATGGAAAGAAGAATACGCTGAGTTTATTCGTGAACAATGGGAGAAGTTAGGCCTTGGTTTAGACTACTCAAGAGAACGATTTACACTAGATGATGGTTTATCGGATGCCGTAAAAAAAGTATTCGTAACATTATATAATAAAGGTCTTATTTATCGCGGCCAATATATAATAAACTGGGACCCAGAAGCGAAAACGGCTTTATCTGATATTGAAGTAATTCATAAAGATATTGAAGGCAGTTTCTATCATTTGAAATATCCATTAACTGATGGCTCTGGTTACCTAGAAGTAGCTACAACACGTCCTGAAACAATACCGGGTGATACAGCTGTTGCGGTTCACCCAAAAGATGAAAGATATCAACACTTAATTGGTAAAACCATCATGCTACCGATTTTGAATAGAGAAATTCCTATTGTTGCTGATGAATATGTGGAAAGAGAGTTTGGCTCTGGTGCAGTTAAAATTACGCCTGCACATGATCCGAATGATTTTGAAGTAGGGAATCGTCATGAGTTGCCAAGAATTATTGTCATGCATGAAGATGGGACAATGAATAAAAATGCTGGTAAATATGATGGTTTGGACCGTTTTGTAGCTAGAAAAGAAATTATTCAAGATTTCAAAGACTTAGGTTTATTTATCAAACAAGAACCTCACTTGCATTCAGTGGGGCATTCAGAGCGAACTGGAGCGGTAGTAGAACCCTATCTTTCACTACAATGGTTTGTGAAAATGGAACCTCTTGCTGCAGAAGCACTGGAACTTCAAAAAACGGAAAACAAAGTGAATTTTGTACCAGCTAGATTTGAAAAAACATATGAAACTTGGATGGATAACATTCACGATTGGTGTATTTCGCGTCAATTATGGTGGGGTCACAGAATCCCGGCTTGGTATCATAAAGAAACAGGTGAAATTTATGTTGGTGAAAGCGAACCTGAAAACCTTTCTGAATGGGAACAAGATGAAGATGTACTAGATACTTGGTTTAGTTCGGCTTTATGGCCATTTTCAACAATGGGCTGGCCAGATACTGAGAATCCAGATTTCCAACATTTCTTCCCAACTAATACTTTAGTAACTGGATACGATATTATTTTCTTTTGGGTATCTAGAATGATTTTCCAATCTGTTGAATTTACTGGTGAGAGACCTTTTAAAGATACATTGATTCATGGTTTAGTGCGTGACTCTGAAGGACGTAAAATGTCTAAGTCGCTTGGTAATGGTGTGGACCCAATTGAAGTTATTGACAAATATGGAGCAGATTCTCTTCGTTATACACTTGCAACAGGTTCATCACCAGGTCAAGATTTGAAATTCAGCTATGAAAAAGTAGAGTCTACTTGGAATTTCATTAATAAGATTTGGAATGCATCCCGTTTTGTGTTAATGAATTTAGATGGGATGAAATATAATGAAATTGATTTGTCTAATGTTACTGAAGTTAGTGATAAATGGATATTGACTAGACTTAATGAAACAATTCAAGCGGTTACCTCCTTAGGTGAAAAATATGAATTTGGTGAAGTGGGACGAACGTTATATAACTTTATCTGGGATGATTTCTGTGATTGGTATATAGAGATTGCGAAAATACCTCTTTACGGAGAAGATGAAGTAGCAAAACAAACAACTAGATCTGTACTTGCGTATACTTTGAATGCGACTATGCGATTACTTCATCCATTTATGCCTTTTGTAACAGAAGAAATTTGGCAAAATTTACCTCACGAAGGGGAATCTATTACAATTGCTGAATGGCCAAAAGTGAATGAACAACAGATTGATACTAAATCTTCTACGGCCATGGCTACTTTAGTTGAAGTGATTCGTGCTGTCCGGAATATTCGATCTGAAGTGAATACGCCTCTTAGTAAGCCAATTGTTCTTGAAATTAAACCGAAAGATACTACGTATAAAGAAATTCTAGAACAAAATATTTCTTATATTGAACGTTTTTGTAACCCTGAACAAGTGACAATTTCCTTCGATGTTGAAGCATCTAAAACGGCGATGACTGCTGTAGTATCTGGAGCAGAGATTTTCATTCCTTTAGAGGCGTTAATTGATTTAAATGTAGAGATTGCTCGACTTGAAAAAGAACTAGAAAAATGGAATAAAGAAGTGGCAAGAGTTCAAGGGAAACTAAACAATGAGCGATTCATTAGCAAAGCTCCTGAGAGTGTAGTTGCAGAAGAGCGTCTAAAAGAAAAAGATTATCTAGATAAAAAAGCCTCTGTTCTTGAAAGAATTGAAACGTTAAAAGAAGTATAAAAAACGAACTGACCTTATCATGAAATCAACTGGTAGGGTCAGTTTTAAGGTGGTTTAAATAATGACATTAAATTCGTATGAAGAAGCATTAGATTGGATTCACGGAACGCTTCGTCTAGGAATAAAGCCTGGACTAGCTCGTATGGAGTATATGATGGAAAAGCTAAATCATCCGGAAAAAGCGAATAAGTGGGTACATATTGCTGGAACAAATGGAAAAGGCTCAACACTTACTTTTGTTAGAAATGCTCTAGAAGAAGCTGGATATAGAACGGGAACCTTCACTTCACCATACATTGAAGTTTTTAATGAACGAATTAGTATTAATGGTGAACCGATTAGCGATGAAATGATCGTTTCATTAGCTAACCGAATTAAACCTATTGCGGAAGAGCTAGAAAAAACTATTTATGGACCACCTTCAGAATTTGAAATTATTACAGCTATGATGTTTTTATGCTTTGCGGAATATGTTTCCATTGATATTGGTATTATCGAAGTAGGACTAGGCGGAAGACTGGACTCTACGAATATTCTAGTGCCACTAATTTCTGTAATTACCACGATTGGGATGGATCATATGGAATTCCTTGGGGATACAATCGAGCAAATTGCTAGTGAAAAAGCTGGCATAATTAAGCCAGGAATACCAGTTGTTTCAGGTGCTATACAAAAAGAAGCTCAAGAAGTTATAGCTAAGATAGCAAAAAAGAATAAATCCAATGTTGCTCAATTAAATGAGACTTTTTTCATGCATAATGAAAATGGAAATATAACTTATAAAACTATATATGGAGAAGAAATAAGCAATCTTTCCATTGGGCTGCTTGGTCTTCATCAATTGAATAATGCGGCGGTAGCTATTAAAGTATTACAGTACTTAAATACATTTTCTACCTTTGAAATTGGTTTGGCGGCAATTAAAAAAGGCTTGGAAAAAGCATTTTGGCCAGGAAGAATGGAGAAAATCATTTCAAATCCATTTATTATGCTGGATGGAGCGCATAATCCAGAAGGTATTAAAACATTCGCTCATTCCATCCAAAAGTATTCTGGGCCTAAGAAAATAATCGTGAGTATATTAGCTGATAAAAACTATCAAGAAATGTTAGGAATGTTAAAGTCCATTCCCAATACAGAAATAATACTAACTACTTTTGATTATCCTAGAGCTATGATGGCGGAAGAAGTAATACAAATAGGAAAAAATGAAGGTATTTCTTTGAACCCAGATTGGCAGCAAGTATTAGGTAATCTTTACGAAACGGAGACTAATACGAAAATCTTTATTACAGGATCGCTTTATTTCATTTCAGAAGTGCGGAAATATTTGTTGGCCTCAAAACGTTAATCTTTTGAATAAATCGAGTATACTGTGAGAAATAAAAAAGAACAAATAGCTAAAAAAGGATTTTCAGAAGATAAAATATATAAAAACACCTGTTTTCCACTAATGAAAATAGGTGTTTTTGTTATGCAATAGAAGGTGGAAAAGTGATTTTAGCTATGTGCAAAAAGATTTCGTCTCTGCTATTCTGTTTTTAACAACTAGGAGGTGACAGATGATTTACTTTTTATTAGCTATTTATAGTGCAGTATTTATGTCGTTCATTCAAGTCGCAGGAGAATGTTTTCCAGTGAAAAAATCATTTTTATTCCGTTTTTCGGAGTGTAATTTTTGTCAAAAGACACTTGCTTTCTATCATATCATTCCCGTTTTTTCCTTTCTTTTTTTTAGAGGAAAGTCTAGATGCTGTGAAAGACCTATTCCGATAATCTACTTTTTAATGGAATTAGTAACACCAATCTATATACTTCTTCTGTACATTCAATTTTCTTTTTCATATTCGTTTCTTCTTTACTACATTATTTATTTTTTTTTAGCTTTTTTCTTTATCACAGATATTTTTTATTTGTATGTCCCTAACTCAATATTAATTGTATTTTTCTGTGTACTGGCAATCATTGCCATCTTATATAACCAAACTTTGATGGATTTCATTTTTTCAGGGGTAATCAGCTGTCTTTTTTATCTTCTTTTTTTTATTATTTTTCGAAAAGGAATTGGACTTGGCGATATCAAAATACTTATTATTTTAAGTACTTTTTTAGGTTTTAAAATAGGATATTATATCTTTTTTCTAGCAATTATTATAGGGACAATAATATTATTAACTGCATTGATATTAAATAAAGTGAAGAAAAATAAGCAAGTTCCATTTGTTCCGTATATATATGTTTCCTTTCTGCTGATTAGTATTTTGATAAAATAGGAGCTGTTCTTATGTTGATACATGAAATATCAGAGAATGAAAAACCACGCGAAAAGCTACAGAATTATGGGATAGAAGCACTTTCATCTTCGGAATTGGTTGCTTTAATTATTGAAACAGGGACTAAAAATGAGTCAGTTTTGACGATAGCTAATCGAATCATCATGAAATTCAAAAACGTGGGCGAAATGCAATATGCTTCTATAGAAGAATTTCAGTTAGTTAATGGTATCGGAATAGCAAAAGCTTCTAAAATCATGGCTGCGATTGAACTTGGAAGACGTATCGGCATCGTAACGGAGCAGGAAGAAGTGGTTGTTAGGTGTCCCGAAGATGCGGTAAAACTTGTAATGCCAGAGCTTGCTTTTCTTTTTCAAGAACATTTCCATTGTCTATTTTTAAATACCAAAAACCAAGTAATATATCGGCAAACGATTTTTGTTGGTGGTCTGAATGCTTCCATCGTTCATCCTAGAGAAGTTTTTAGATTAGCGCTCAGGAAATCAGCAGCATCAATCATGTGCTTTCACAACCATCCATCTGGTGATCCGACTCCTTCTAGTGAAGACTTGCTTGTAACAAAAAGGTTAGCTGAAGCTGGTAATATTGTCGGAATTACCTTACTAGATCATATTATCATTGGCAAGAATAAGTATATTAGTTTGAAAGAAAAAGGTTACTTTTAAATCAAGAATACTGTTCACAAAATGTCTACAGACAACGTTTGCTACCTTATGCTAAAGTGAGTACCAATAAAATGTAAAGGTGGCTTATTGTGCAAAATAAATGGAGAGTATATAAAGATAATATTATCGTCTTTTCAATAGTTATCGGTATGTTTGCCATTCCAGTTTTTCTTTGTCTGATTGAATTTTTTAAGTGAAAATTTATCCTTTCAAAAGTATATTCTTAGTAAATTTAGTAACGCTCAAAAAATGTTTTTAAAGAAAAGTTAAAATTTTTTCCTTCTCATGAAAAATTAATGTCTCATAGTCTTACTTATGTTATAATAAGATGGTTGTTTATGTGTCTAAACAGAAACATTGACACAAAGGGATAAGGTAACATTAATTTAATGGACGAATAAGGAAACTTAATGTATCCTGTAGAATATTACGAAGGAAAAGGAGAATACAGATGTTTGGATTTGGTAATAAAGATATTGGAATTGATTTAGGAACAGCGAACACACTTGTCTATATGAAGGGAAAAGGTATTGTCCTTCGTGAACCTTCCGTTGTAGCAATGAAAAAAGACACTCAAGAAATAGTTGCAGTTGGTAGCGATGCAAAAAATATGATTGGTAGAACACCAGGAAATATCGTTGCAATTCGTCCAATGAAAGATGGTGTTATTGCTGATTATGATACAACTGCAGCAATGATGAAGTATTACATACAAAAAGCTGGTAAAAGTGTTAATGCAAGTAAACCACGCGTAATGATATGTGTACCTTCTGGAATTACAGGTGTAGAAAAACGTGCTGTTATTGATGCGACTCGTCAAGCAGGAGCTAAAGATGCATTTACAATTGAAGAGCCATTTGCTGCGGCTATTGGTGCTGGGCTTCCAGTTGGCGAGCCTACAGGTAGCATGGTTGTAGATATTGGTGGAGGAACTACAGAAGTTGCTGTTATTTCTCTAGGTGGTATTGTAACCAGTCGCTCTGTAAGAACTGCTGGTGATGATTTAGATGAAGTTATCATTAATTACATTCGTAAAAAATATAATCTATTAATTGGTGATCGTACTGCCGAAGCAATCAAAATGGAAATTGGCTCAGCTAGTCCAAATGGTTTGGACTTATCTCCATTTAGCATTCGAGGACGTGATTTAGTAACTGGACTTCCTAAAACTATTGAAATTACTCCAGAAGAAATTAGCGAAGCACTTGCTGATACAGTAGCAGCGATTATTGATGCTGTAAAAGGAACACTTGAAAATACGCCACCAGAATTGTCAGCTGATATTATGGATAAAGGTATTGTACTCACAGGTGGGGGAGCTCTTTTACGTAATTTAGATACAGTTATTTCCGAAGAAACAAAAATGCCTGTTATTATTGCAGATGAACCACTTGATTGTGTTGCAATTGGAACAGGGAAAGCTTTGGAAAATATGGATATGTATAAACGCAAAAAAATGAACTAAATGGACACGCTCATTTATGTCATATAACAAGATGAATTAGCTTCAAAAAAATGGAAAAAGAGTACTAACGAGATGAGGTGTCGTTATGCCACAATTTTTTCTCAATAAACGTTTGATTATCTTGTTAATATCTATTATTGTTCTCGTCGCGCTAGTTGGTTTTTCTTTACGTGATCGTGAGAATGCTTCGTGGCCAGAACAATTTGTGAAAGATGTTGTTGGATTTGGCGAAAATATAGTAGCTAAGCCTACTTCATTTATCTCAGGTGCAGTTGATGGAGTGGTTGATTTAAAAAACACTTATACTGAAAACCAACATCTAAAAGAACGTTTAGAAGAATTGGCACAACTTGAAAGTGAAGTTGCAGACTTAAAAAAAGAAAATAAAGATTTAAAAGAAAGTCTTGATATTACGGATAGTATTCGTGACTACGATCCACTTAATGCTTCTGTTATTTCTAGAAATCCTACTAATTGGAATGATCAAGTAGAAATCGACAAAGGTTCAAGTGATGGAGTAAAACCGGATATGGCAGTTACAACACCAAGTGGTCTTATTGGTAAAGTAACAACGACAGGCGCTAAATCAGCTACGGTTGAATTATTAACTTCGTCGGATGTTAAAAACCGTGTTTCTGCTAAAGTGCAGGGCAAGGAAAATGCATTCGGGATTATCAATGGTTATGACAGTGATACTAAGTTATTAGAATTAAAACAATTACCGTATGACATGAAATTTAAAAAAGGACAGAAAGTTGTTACTTCTGGACTCGGTGGAAAATTCCCAGCAGGTATCTTTATCGGTACAATTGAAAAAGTAGAAACTGATAAAATGGGATTATCTCAAACCGCGTTTATTAAGCCAGGTGCTGACATGTATGATCTAAATCATGTTACTGTGTTGAAGCGTTCAGCGGAAGCAGGGACAACGGATGACGATACAACTAGTTCAGACACGACTGGAGGACAATAATCATGAACGTTAAGAAAAACATTGCACTTCCTGCAATCATGGTTGGAACCTTTATTCTTGAGGGTGTTTTTAGTCTTCAGTTTGCGAATGGTCTGTTTAATGATAGACATCTTTTTATTCCACATTTTTTACTTATTATGTTGACGATTATGACTTGTTTTTATAAACGAAATACGACTTTAGCATATGCTTTTATTCTAGGCTTGCTGTTTGATATTTATTATACTGGCGTGATGGGCATTTATTTTGCTATCTTCCCGTTTACAGTGTATATCACAGATAAATTTATGAAAGTGTTGCAAAATAATATACTTTTGGTTGGGTTAATTGCGATATTTAATATTATTCTTACAGAAAGTTTAGTATATGCGTTTTATTATTTGATTGGTACGACAACCATGTCTATCCCAGTTTTTATTGATCAGCGTTTATGGACAACCATTTTGATTAATTTAGCATTCTTTTTAGTTGTCTTTTTCCCATTCCGATTGTTTCTTGATCGTTTGGTTAAATCAGAATAACTATCGTAATTTTAACAGTTTGAAGTCGCTATTACTTGAAAAAGTATGACTGTGGAGAATATCCACAGTTTGCGATTTCAAGCTGTTTTTTCAAAAAAAGTATTTTTTTATTATCATTTAATTTGAGTTAGTGTATACTAAAGGCTAGAGTATAAATGTTGCGGGGTGAAATGGTATATGAAGAAGAATGTTCAAATTAAAGGCACAAAAGATGGCATTAGTATTTTTCTTAGTGATAAAGCGAGTATATCTGAATTGCAACAAGAACTAACTCAATTGCTTGCAGATCAGAAACAAAACCCATACTCTGGTGAAAAATTAGAGGTGCAAGTTCAAATTGGTAACCGTCTGTTTTCAGAGGAAGAAGAACGTGAAATATCAACTATTATTCATGAGAATAGCCAAATGAAAATTAGTGCATTTTATAGTAATGTGATGTCTAAAGACGAGGCCAAAAAATGGAAAGAAAATGATCAAATTTTTTCTATGGCAACGATTATTCGTTCTGGACAAGTTGTTCAGGTTCCAGGGGATTTTTTGCTAATTGGCGATGTTAATCCTGGGGGACAAATCCGTTCAAATGGCAATGTATTTGTTCTAGGGAATATTAAAGGAATTATTCATGCTGGCTTTGAAGGCAACGGAAATGCTATTGTAGCAGGAAAATTTCTTTATCCCTCACAAGTTAGAATTGCCGATAAGGTATACGGATTTGATAGTGAGGATTATAAAGAGGTCACTGAAACAGATTTGTTTTCTGCATTTGTAAATGATGCAGGTGAGATAGTAATTGATGGAATACATAAGATAAGAAAAATTAGACCTGAAATTTCTAATTTTCAAGGAGGGCGTTAAACATGGGAGAAGCTATAGTCATTACTTCTGGGAAAGGTGGAGTAGGAAAAACTACTTCAACTGCTAACTTGGGAACGGCACTTGCTCTTCAAGGTAAGAAAGTGTGCTTGATTGATATGGATATCGGCCTTCGCAATTTAGATGTTGTTTTAGGTCTTGAAAATCGAATTATTTATGATTTAGTAGATGTGGTAGAAGGTCGCTGTAAAATTCATCAAGCAATGATTAAAGATAAACGTTTTGATGATTTACTTTTCTTGCTTCCAGCGGCGCAAACTACTGATAAAAATGCTGTTTCGGGTGAACAAATGGTGGATTTAATTAATCAACTCCGCCCAGACTATGATTTTATTTTAATTGATTGTCCTGCAGGAATTGAAACTGGCTATAAAAATGCCGTTGCTGGTGCAGACAAAGCAATTGTAGTTACAACGCCAGAAATATCAGCAGTTCGTGATGCAGATAGAATTATCGGTTTACTGGAAAAAGAAGATATTGAGCCACCAAAATTAATTATTAACCGTATTCGTACACAAATGATGATGAATGGTGATGTAATGGATATTGATGAAATTACCACACATTTATCAATTGAATTACTTGGTATTATCATTGATGATGATGAAGTTATTCGCTCTTCGAACAGTGGGGATCCTGTCGCTATGTTACCAAATAACCGTGCTTCACAAGGTTATCGTAATATTGCTCGACGTATTCTTGGAGAATCTATCCCTTTAATGTCGATTGAAACAAAAAAAGCGGGATTTTTCGCTCGCTTAAAGCAACTTTTTAGCGGGAAATAAAAAATTAGACCCTTTATCTTTAAGATGAAGGGTCTTTATAAAAGGTGATTGTATGAAAAAGCTAGTAGTAAGTGCGGCTCCTATAGAAAAACGAATAGCAGCAATGGAAGATGATTTGTTAATAGATATTGAAATTGTACGACCTTCTGAAAAAGTTCAAGTTGGTGATATTTATTATGGATTTATTCAAAAAATCGATCGAAAAGTGGAAGCAGCTTTTGTTGATTTAGGTAATAATAACAAAGGTTTCATCCATTTAAAAGATATTCCGGAAAGCTATGATAAAACGCAAGGTGCTAAAATTCCAGTTCAAATTGTGCGGGAAGGCAGCGCGACGAAACTTCCGTTATTAACTGGTATACTGGAATTTTCTGGTGACTTGCTTATTTATTTGTATGGAAAAGAATATATTTCTATTTCTAAAAGAATAGGAGACAAAATCAGATTAAAGAAAATAACGGAAACCATGGTGGAAGAAAATGAAGCGGTAATTATTCGATCTAATGCAGAATTTGCGACGAAAGAGCAATTGCAACAAGCCTTGGTTCAAGCGAGAGATAAACATCAAACATTATTAAAAGAAGCTAGCAAGCGGAAAAAACCTGGCTTACTATTATCAGTGGCTTCGGGAATTTTAAATAGTACGAAACAGTTCATTCAACGATACGCACCATCAGAAGTAATTACGGATGATTTTGAGTTTGCTAAAATGCTAGAAATGCTATGGCCGGATAAGCAAATCATCATAAAGAAAAGCGCTGATTTATTTGCGGACCTAGGTATCAAAGCTCAAATAGATAGGCTCGCACGACCAGTGGTTCATTTAAGTAATGGTTCTTCTTTATTTATTGAAAAAACAGAAGCGATGTGGGTTGTTGATGTAAACTCAGGTAAATTTAAAGGTACCACAGCAAAAGAAAAAACAGTAGAATCAGTAAATCTCAAAGCAGTTCCTGAAATCCTTCGACAAATTAGGTTACGTAATATGAGTGGGATGATATTAGTGGATTTTATTGGAGGAATGTCAGAATTGGGCTACACAGCGCTTTATGAAGCGTTAGAGATCAAAACTCGCGAAGAATATATTACAACACAAGTTGCTGCTTTATCGCAGTCAGGGCTATTACAACTGACGAGACGCAAAAAACAGCAATCCTTTTTAGAAACGACAACGATGCCTTGTCCAGTTTGTTATGCGACGGGCCATGTGGCTTCCAAAGAGACGCTTGCTTTCGAATTAGAACGAGAGCTTTCAGGGATTATGCAAAATGAGCCAAGCAATATCCAAATTATTACGACAGAAGATGTTTTAGATACTTTTTTAGATTTGAATACGCTAAGTAATGCGCCAATTGATTGGGAAGTGGCGGATGAAAGAGTCCCGTTTTATCAAATTGGCCGGGTGGAAAACTAAAATCAACAATTGGTTGACATAGGCTGCTTGCTTATGCTATCATTTTACTGTTATGTTTGTAGCGCACCAAGCTACAACCGCACAGAGCTGGGTCAAGTATTTACTTCGTGTAAATCCCCTGTGATGGCGAGTCTTAGTATATGAGGAGGTGCAAGTATGTACGCAATTATTGAAACAGGTGGGAAACAAATCAAAGTAGAAGCAGGCCAAGAGATCTATGTTGAGAAATTAGCAGGTGAAGTTGGTGATGTTGTTACTTTTGACAAAGTTCTATTCGTAGGTGGAGATTCCGCTAAAGTTGGCGTTCCATTCGTGGAAGGCGCAACTGTAACAGCTAAAGTTGAAAAACAAGGCCGTGCGAAGAAATTGACAGTTTATAAATATAAACCGAAAAAGAACTACCACAAAAAACAAGGTCATCGTCAACCTTACACAAAATTAACTATTGATGCTATCAATGCTTAATTTGAAAGGACGAAAACAATGATTCAAGTCGATGTTATGCGAGAAGACAACCAAATAATTTCTTTTACAATGAGTGGACACGCCGATTTTGCCGAACATGGCAGTGATTTGGTATGTGCAGGAGCATCCTCTATTGCTTTTGGAATGGTGAATGCTATTTCGGAAGTACGTGATTTTGAGCCTGTAATAGAAGAGTCGGAGGGTTACCTTTACTATTCTGTGCCTGCTGATTATGTCGGAGATGACGTGGTGCAAATCTTGCTTACAGGGATGGAAAATCAACTAAGGTCATTAGCGTACAGCTATCCTGATCATATAAAAATTAACTCCAAATAGGAGGTGGAATTTCATGTTAAAATTTGATATTCAACATTTTGCGCACAAAAAGGGTGGCGGTTCGACTTCTAACGGACGTGACTCTGAATCAAAACGTTTAGGTGCAAAACGTGCGGACGGACAATTTGTTACTGGTGGATCTATCCTTTACCGTCAACGTGGTACTAAAATCTATCCAGGAACTAACGTAGGACGTGGCGGCGATGATACTTTATTCGCTAAAACTGACGGCGTTGTACGTTTCGAACGTATGGGACGCGACAAGAAAAAAGTTAGCGTTTATCCTGAAGTACAAGAAGCTTAAATACAAATTTAAAACCGCCACTTGTGGCGGTTTTTTTGTGTTTTCATCTTTGTGAATTAATTTCTTTTAAAAAGGGTTATAACTCTCGTGAATTGGGGTAAATGTAAAGAGGCAGATGAAGAGACATTGTGAAAAATAGGACAAGTCGTTTGATTGACAGCGTTTTCTTGATATGATTAAATAGACTCAAGTTAATTAAAATGTCAGGAGAAGAGATGACAATCGAAACGATGCAAGGGTACTAGTGTGCCTACGTTTTGATTGTCATTCTTTTTTTGAAGTTAATTGATAATCGGAATGTAAGGGGACTAGTAAGTGTTAAAATTCCGGTGATACAAATAAGCAAGAAGAAGGAGTTGGAAAAGATGATTGACACAAGTTTAGCAACACAATTTCTAGGTGAAGTTATTGGTACGGCTATCCTAATTATTTTAGGTGCTGGTGTCGTAGCAGGTGTTTCACTGAAAAGATCTAAAGCGGAGAATGGCGGCTGGGTCGTTATTACTTTAGCTTGGGGGCTAGGTGTTACAATGGGTGTATATGTTTCAGGATATATGAGTATGGCCCATCTTAACCCTGCTGTAACTATTGGTATGGCGCTTGCAGGTGCTTTCCCGTGGAATTACGTATTGCCATATATTCTTGCTCAGTTTATCGGAGCATTTATTGGGGCAACGCTAATATGGTTACATTACTATCCTCACTGGAAACAAACAGAAGACAAACCAACAAAACTAGGTGTTTTTGCAACGGCGCCAGCTATTCGCCATTTTACATCTAACTTTTTTGGTGAAGCATTAGGTACTTTTATTTTAGTATTTGGATTACTATCACTAGGTGCAAATTCTTTTTCAGATGGATTAAATCCACTTGTTGTCGGCGCATTAATCGTAGCTATCGGGATGTCTCTTGGTGGAACTACTGGTTATGCCATCAACCCAGCTCGTGACCTTGGACCGAGAATTGCGCATTTTGTTTGGCCGATTTCTGGCAAAGGTGGATCTGATTGGGGTTACTCATGGGTTCCAGTTATTGGACCAATCATGGGCGGTGCATTAGGTGCTTTAGGGTATAATGCCATTATTAACGGAGAACTAGGAATGTGGTTCTGGGTGTTCGCAGTATTATTTGTTTTAATTCTTATTTTAACGATGCAACTCGACAAGAAAAAAGATTTAGCATAAGCTAGAATAATAACTAGCTCCAAGCGAAGGTCTTCGGGCTTTCGTTGTACTTAAAACTAGAGGAGGAATTTTACATGGAAAAGAAATATATTTTAGCACTGGATCAAGGAACAACGAGTTCAAGAGCGATGATTATTGACGAAGAAGGAGAAGTAATTGGCGTTGCACAAGAAGAATTTGATCAAATTTTTCCTAAACCAGGTTGGGTTGAACATAATGCCAATGAAATCTGGGCTTCGATTTTAGCTGTTATTGCAGGCGTATTACTCAAAACAAATATTTCTTCTAAAGAAATTGCTGGGATTGGTATTACAAACCAACGTGAAACTACTGTTATTTGGGATAAAGAAAGCGGAAATCCAATTTATAATGCGATTGTTTGGCAATCTCGTCAAACAGAAGATATTTGTAAACAATTACGTAAAGACGGCTATGAAGATACCATTCGTTCTAAAACTGGTCTTTTGATTGATCCGTATTTTGCGGGTACAAAAGCTCGCTGGATTCTCGACCATGTAGATGGTGCGCAAGAACGTGCTGAAAAAGGAGAACTTCTTTTCGGAACAATCGATACTTGGTTAGTTTGGAAATTAACTGGTGGTCGTGCTCATATTACAGATTATTCCAATGCTTCTCGGACACTTCTTTATAATATTTACGATTTAGAGTGGGATGATGAACTTCTAAAAATGCTTAATATCCCAAAAGCAATGTTACCTGAAGTTCGTCCTTCCTCTGAAGTGTATGCGGACACAGTGCCTTATCACTTCTTTGGTGAAGAAGTGCCGGTTGCAGGTATTGCTGGTGACCAACAAGCCGCTTTATTCGGACAAGGTTGTTTTGAAAAAGGGATGGCGAAAAATACTTATGGAACTGGTTGTTTCTTACTAATGAACACTGGGGAAAAAGCAGTCCGTTCTGAAAACGGCTTATTAACAACACTAGCTTGGGGAATTGATGGAAAAGTAGAATATGCACTTGAAGGTAGTATATTCGTTGCTGGTTCGGCTATTCAGTGGTTACGTGACGGGTTACGAATGGTTCGTCAATCAAGCGATTCTGAAAACTATGCGAGCCGGATTGAATCTAGTGATGGTGTATATGTTGTACCAGCATTCGTTGGTTTAGGCGCACCTTACTGGGATTCCGATGTTCGTGGTGCTGTTTTTGGATTAACTCGTGGTACCGAAAAAGAACAATTTATCCGTGCGACATTGGAATCTCTTGCTTATCAAACAAGAGACGTGCTTTATGCAATGGAACAAGATTCTGGTATTAGCTTAAAAACGTTACGTGTGGATGGCGGGGCTTCTGCTAATAACTTCTTAATGCAATTCCAATCCGATATTCTAGGCGTTCCGGTAGAACGTCCAGAAAACAAAGAAACAACCGTTCTAGGTGCGGCATTCTTAGCTGGACTTGCGGTAGGCGTTTGGAAAGACAAAAACGAAATTAAAAAACATTGGAAACTAGACAAACGTTTTGAAGTAGAAATGAAAGATGAACAAAGAGAAGATTTATATGAAGGTTGGCATAAAGCTGTCAAAGCTGCACAAGCCTTTAAATAAAATTTTAAGATGCGCCAAATGTGTAAAAGCATTTGGCGCTTTTTTGTTATGTAAAACAAATAAATATTTGGAAATAGAAATAAATATAGTGACAGATGTATAGTTTATTCGTTATAATGAAAGATAAGACTTTTAAGGAACGGGAGAATATAAAAATTATGTTTGTAGATCAGGTTAAGATATATGTAAAAGCTGGTAATGGTGGGGACGGTATGGTAGCATTCCGTCGCGAAAAATTTGTACCAAACGGTGGTCCTGCTGGCGGTGACGGTGGTAAAGGAGCAGACGTTGTATTTGTAGTAGATGAAGGTCTGCGTACATTGGTTGATTTCCGCTTTAAACGAATCTTTAAAGCAGAGCACGGCGAACATGGCATGAGTAAAAGTATGCATGGACGCGGCGCAGAAGATTTAGTTGTCAAAGTACCACAAGGAACCATTGTAAAAGATATTGATACGGGTGAGATTATTGCTGATTTAGTCGCACATGGTCAACGCGCAGTTATTGCAAAAGCTGGACGTGGCGGACGTGGTAACAAACGCTTTGCAACACCAGCAAATCCGGCTCCAGAACTTTCTGAAAACGGAGAACCTGGACAAGAACGAAATGTGCAATTAGAACTTAAAGTGTTAGCAGATGTTGGTTTAGTTGGTTTCCCAAGTGTCGGTAAATCAACCCTATTATCTGTTGTTTCTGCTGCGAGACCAAAAATCGCTGCGTATCACTTTACGACGATTGTTCCAAACTTAGGAATGGTTGACGCAGGAGATGGTCGTAGCTTTGTTATGGCCGATTTACCGGGTCTAATTGAAGGCGCTAGTCAAGGTGTTGGTTTAGGGCATCAATTCTTACGTCATATCGAAAGAACACGTGTTATCGTGCATGTCATTGATATGTCGGGCTCAGAAGGACGCGTTCCATACGAAGACTATATGGCTATCAATAATGAACTTGAACAGTACAACTTGCGCCTAATGGAACGTCCACAAATTATTGTAGCTAATAAAATGGATATGCCAGATGCAGAAGAAAATTTAAACGAATTTAAAACAAAAATTGCTGAAGATATTCCGGTATTCCCAATTTCTGCGGTAACAAAAACGGGACTTCGCGAATTACTTCTTGCTATTGCGGATAAATTAGAAACAACTCCAGAATTTCCACTTAATGAAATTTTGGAACAAGAAGACGAAGATACAGTTCTTTACAAATATGTTGCTGAAGAACCTGACTTCGAGATCTCTAGAGAGCCAGACGGTACTTTTGTACTAAGTGGTGCAAAAATTGAACGCTTATTCACGATGACAAACTTCGAGCGCGATGCATCTATTAGTCGTTTTGCTCGTCAGCTTCGTGCAATGGGTGTTGATGAGGCGCTTAGAAAACGTGGTGCTAAAGACGGCGATATCGTTCGCCTGCTTGATTATGAATTTGAATTTATGGATTAAATAAAGTGCTGCGCCAATTAGTTGGCGCACGCTTTTTTCCTAGCTACGATAAAAGGAGAGTTGAAAATGAAAATTGCTTATTTAGGCCCAGCAGCATCTTTTACACACGCGGCAGCAGCAAAGGCTTTTCCAAAAGAAGAGATGATAGCTAAGAGTACGATTCCAGATTGTATTATGGCAATTGAAAAGGAAGACGTGGATGTGGCTGTTGTTCCAATTGAAAATACGATTGAAGGAAGCGTAAATATCACGCTGGACTACTTATTTCATTTTTCAAGTGTCCCTGTAGTAGCGGAGATTGTTCTCCCGATTGCGCAACATTTAATGGTTCATCCAGCACACGTATCCGCTTGGAAATCAGTGCAAAAAGTAATGTCCCACCCACAAGCACTTGCCCAGTGTCATACATTTCTTCAAGCAGAATTATATGGAGTAGAGCGTGAAGTTACACCTTCTACAGCCTATGCTGCAAAATGGGTTAGTAATAATCCGACAGAACTTGTCGCAGCTATTGCACCACGCATGGCGGCGAATGAGTACGGGCTTGAAATCGTCAAAGAAAATGCGCAAGACTTGGAATTAAATCAAACAAGATTTTTTGTTTTAAGTCGTAAACCTGTTTCAATTTTATTACCAAAAGAAGAAGAAAAAACGTCTATTTCTGTTATTTTGCCTAACAATATGCCAGGTGCGTTACATAAAGTCTTATCTACGTTTGCTTGGCGGGATATTGATTTAAGTAAAATCGAATCAAGACCGCTTAAAACCTCATTAGGCGAGTACTTTTTCTTGATTGATGTACTTTCAGAAGGGAAAGAAACGCTCGTAACTAATGCGCTTGATGAAATAACACTTTTAGGTGGAACGGCAAATAAACTTGGAACTTATCACGTTCACCGCTTACAAACGACTTAAATAAAGAGTTATCGCAATTTTTTGCGGTAACTTTTTTATTGCGATTCCTCCCTTTTTACGTTAGAATTTGTAGGAGAAAAGCTTTACTAAATCTAAAAGGAGTGAAATATATGTCAGGACATTCAAAATGGAATAATATTCAAGGTAGAAAAAATGCACAAGATTCTAAGCGTTCCAAAGTATTCCAAAAATTAGCGAGAGAAATTTTTGTTGCAGCGAAAAAAGGTCCTGATCCGAATTTAAACCCGTCACTCCGATTAGTTATGGATAAAGCAAAAGCGGTCAACATGCCGAACGATAATATTAAGCGAGCTATTGATAAAGCTGCTGGTAATACGAGTGGCGAAAATTATGATGAAGTAACCTATGAAGGATATGCGCCGGGAGGAATTGCGGTTCTTGTCCATGCGCTTACAGATAATAAAAATCGTACGAGCACCAATGTTCGTGTAGCTTTTAATAAAAACGGTGGAAGTCTTGGTGAAACCGGTAGTGTGAGCTATATGTTTGATCGTAAAGGTTATCTTGTTATTTTACGCGAAGGTTTAGATGTGGACGAAGAGGAATTCATGCTGGAGGCTATTGAAGCAGGGGCAGATGATGTGGAAGTAAGCGAAGATGTATTTGAAATTTTTACTGATCCGGCTACTTTTCCGGAAGTGAAAGAGGCTTTGCAAGAAGCCGGGTACACTTTTGCTACTGCTGAATTATCCATGTTTCCAACGGTTTATAATGAAGTTGCAGAAAATAATCAAACACAATTTGATAAAATGTTAGAAGCACTTGAAGATGATGATGACGTGCAAGAAGTTTATACGAACGCAGAGATAAATTAAGTCAACACACCCCTTTTTCGGACAATTTGAATAGGGGTGTTTTATATGAATCACTAGGAGGAAGAAAATATGAAACCGCGTAAAGTAATGATAATTGGAGCTGGAAATGTAGGAACAGCTGCAGCACACGCATTTGTTAATCAAAAATTTGTGGAAGAGTTAATTCTTGTAGATTTAAATAAAGAACGTGTAGAAGGGAATCGGAAAGACTTGGCTGATGCAGCTGCATTTATGCCTGGTAAAATGGATATTACTGTTCGTGATGCGAGCGATTGTGCAGATGTAGATATCGCTGTAATCACTGTAACTGCTGGTCCTTTAAAAGAAGGACAAACTCGTTTAGACGAACTGAGAAGTACTTCAAGAATCGTTTCAAGCATTGTGCCCGAGATGATGAAAGGCGGGTTTAATGGTATTTTCTTAATCGCGACGAATCCGTGTGATATCATCACATACCAAGTGTGGAAATTGTCCGGTTTACCAAGAGAACGAGTACTCGGAACGGGGGTATGGCTTGATACAACAAGGTTACGCCGTTTACTCGCAGAAAAACTAGATATTGCTGCTCAAAGTATCGATGCTTTTATCCTTGGTGAGCACGGAGATTCTCAATTCCCCGTGTGGTCCCATTCATCTATTTATGGTAAACCAGTGAATGAATATAGTGTGGAAAAACTAGGCGAGGCACTAGATTTGAAACAAATAGGTGAAACTGCTCGGGATACTGGTTTTGAAATCTACCACCAAAAAGGCTGCACAGAATACGGCATAGGTGGTACGATTGTCGAGATTTGTCGCCATATATTTAGTGGGAGCCAGCGTGCTTTAACGGTGTCTTGTGTGCTCGATGGCGAATACGGAGAAAGTGGTCTAGCTATCGGAGTTCCAGCCGTTTTAAGTCAAAATGGTGTAAAAGAAATCATCTCTTTAAAATTAGATGAGAAAGAAAAAGAAGCATTTGCGAATTCTGTGGCGGTTATTAAAAAAAGTATTCAATCTATTTAAGGTGTCAATAATATTATTATGTAAACTAAATAAGCGTTTCTTTTATAAACAAAAACTAGTACAGACGTTCCGTTTTATGCTATCATATAATGTATGACGTGAAATGAAGAGAGGACGAATAAATTGTACGATTACATAAAAGGAACCGTTACGACGATTACACCCGAATATATTGTTGTCGAGGCAGGACAAATCGGCTATCAAATAATTACAGGAAACCCGTTTTCCTTTCAACGATTAGAAGGTACAGAAGCGCAAGTCTTTTTGTATCAACATGTGCGGGAGGATAATATTTCTCTATTCGGTTTTCAAACAACAGAAGAACGTTATTTATTCAAAAAATTATTGAGTGTTTCGGGCATTGGACCAAAAAGCGCGCTAGCTATTATTGCTTCAGGCGATGTCGTTCCACTGATTTCTGCTATTGAATCCGAAGACGATGTTTATTTAACCAAATTTCCAAGCGTTGGTAAAAAAACAGCACGCCAAATCATTCTTGATTTGAAAGGCAAACTAGCTGATGTTGTCGCGAGCGAAATTGTTTATGTTGCTCCAGAAAACGATATGGTTGCTGGACTTTCTCCGCAATTAGAAGAAGCTGTATTAGCTTTAGAAGCGCTCGGTTATAGCACGCGAGAACTAAAAAAAGTAATACCAAAATTGTCAAAAGAAGAAGACCTAACAAGCGACGCATATATCAAGCTAGCACTACAATTAATGACAAAATAGAGAGGAGCTTGTGGCATGGATGAACGAATTATTTCAAGTGAAACGGTAGACGCAGAAGAAGTATCTTTTGAAACTAGTTTGCGGCCACAGAACCTTTCACAATATATTGGGCAAGACAAAGTAAAGAATAATTTAACAGTTTTTATAGAAGCTGCCACACTCCGGAATGAAGCCTTGGATCACGTGCTTTTATACGGACCTCCAGGGCTTGGTAAAACAACGCTTGCAATGGTTATTGCAGCTGAAATGGGGAGTCAAATTAAAACAACGAGTGGACCAGCAATTGAACGACCAGGTGACTTGGCGACAATTTTAACAAGCCTTGAGCCAGGGGATGTTTTATTTATTGATGAAATCCATCGTTTATCGAGAGCGATTGAAGAAATTTTATATCCGGCAATGGAAGATTATTGTTTGGATATTGTGATTGGAACAGGTCCAACTGCGCGCTCTGTTCGTCTAGACTTACCACCATTTACATTGATTGGAGCTACCACACGAGCGGGACTTTTATCGGCACCACTCAGAGATCGTTTTGGCGTAATTGACCACTTGGAATTTTATACAGAAGAGCAGTTAACAGAAATTGTACTCAGAACTTCGAATATATTAGATACAAAGATTGATGATCTTGGTGCACGTGAAATAGCTAGACGTTCAAGAGGAACCCCACGGATTGCCAATCGTTTATTAAAACGGGTACGTGATTTCGCGCAAGTTCGAGGAAACGGAACGGTAACAGAAAAGCTAGCGAAAGAAGCACTTACTTTGCTTCAAGTAGATCCAAGAGGATTAGATACCATTGACCAAAAATTGCTCCACACAATTATCCAATCATTTAGAGGCGGTCCAGTTGGACTGGATACAATCGCTGCAAGTATTGGAGAAGAACGAGAAACCATTGAAGATATGCAAGAACCATATTTACTACAAATCGGTTTTCTACAAAGGACGCCGCGCGGAAGAATCGCAACTGAAACGGCGTATAACCATTTAGGAATAAGTTATGAAAAAGAGGTATAAAGCATGAAAGTAGAAGATTTCGATTTTGATTTACCAGAAGAATTAATCGCACAAACCCCACTATTAGACCGGACTTCAAGCCGGCTAATGGTGCTTGATAAAAAGTCAGGTGACATAAAAGACCAACATTTCACTGATATTATCAGCTATTTAAACGAAGGGGATGCACTAGTATTAAATGACACACGTGTTCTCCCAGCAAGGCTGCATGGTATTAAAGATGAAACTGGCGCGCACATTGAAGTGCTCCTTTTGAAACAAAAAGAAGGCAATGCATGGGAAACTTTAGTAAAACCTGCCAAAAGAATTCGAAAAGGTGCTACCATTACTTTTGGTGATGGTGCTTTAAAAGCGATTTGCTTGGAAGAGCTCGAGCATGGTGGTCGGATTTTAGAATTTTCTTATGAAGGCATTTTTTATGAAGTTTTAGAACAACTTGGCGAGATGCCACTTCCACCATACATTAAAGAACAACTTGCTGATCAGGATCGTTATCAAACCGTCTATGCGAAAGAGAATGGTTCAGCAGCAGCGCCGACAGCGGGCCTTCATTTTACAGAAGATTTACTGGCGAAAATTAGCGCAAAAGGTGTAGAAATCATTTTCGTGACGCTTCATGTAGGGCTCGGAACATTCCGCCCAGTGGACGTAGAAGATACTACCAATCATAAAATGCATTCTGAATTTTATCGTTTAACAGAAGAATCTGCTGAGCGAATTAATAAAATCAAAGCACAAGGCGGAAAAGTTGTTGCAGTTGGAACGACTTCTATCCGAACATTAGAAACAATTGCGAGTCGTCATGACGGCAAACTAGTGGCTGAATCAGGTTGGACAGAGATCTTCATTTCCCCAGGGTATACTTTTCAGGCAGTAGATGCACTAATAACGAATTTCCATTTACCAAAATCAACATTAATTATGCTCGTGTCTGCTTTATCGGACCGCACGAAAATTTTAGCAGCCTATAATCATGCTGTAGAAGAACAATATCGCTTCTTTAGTTTTGGCGATGCCATGTTTATTCATTAAATTGCGAAAAAATTAATAGAAAAGCTTGTTTTCATTGGTAATTTTCGTTATGCTAGTGAATAGAGTAAATAAGAAAGAGGTAACACATGTCTGCCATTCGTTATGAACTAATTAAAACAGATAAACAAACAGGTGCTCGTCTTGGTAAAATCCATACACCGCACGGCACATTTGATACACCTATGTTTATGCCAGTTGGCACGCTTGCGACGGTAAAAACAATGTCACCCGAAGAATTAAAAGCCATGGGTGCAGGTATTATTTTAAGCAATACGTATCATTTATGGTTGCGTCCTGGAGAAGAACTTATCCGAGAAGCGGGCGGACTACATAAATTTATGAACTGGGATCAACCAATCTTAACGGATTCAGGTGGTTTTCAGGTGTTTAGTTTGAGTAAAATGCGTGATATCAAAGAAGAAGGCGTTCATTTCCGTAACCATTTAAACGGAGACAAACTTTTCCTATCACCAGAAAAAGCGATTCAAATTCAAAATGCGCTTGGATCTGACATCATGATGAGTTTTGACGAATGTCCACCATATCCAGCGTCGCATGAATATATGAAGAAATCAGTAGAAAGAACATCTCGCTGGGCTGAACGTGGCTTAAAAGCGCACGTTAGACCAGAAGACCAAGGTTTGTTCGGTATCGTCCAAGGTGGAGCTTACGAAGATTTACGTGCGCAAAGTGCGAAAGATCTGGTATCTCTAGATTTCCCTGGATACTCAATTGGTGGATTGTCTGTTGGTGAACCAAAAGACGTGATGAATCGCGTTTTGGAACACACGACACCACTACTACCAGCTAATAAACCACGTTATCTAATGGGAGTAGGTTCGCCTGACTCATTGATTGATGGCGTAATTCGAGGAGTGGACATGTTTGACTGTGTTCTTCCCACACGTATTGCACGAAATGGTACTTGTATGACATCTAGTGGTCGCTTAGTTATTAAAAATGCTAAGTTTACCCATGATTTCCGTCCAATTGATGAAAATTGTGACTGTTATACTTGTAAAAATTACTCACGTGCATACATTCGACACTTGATTCGTTGTGAGGAAACATTTGGAATTCGACTTACAACTTATCATAATCTTCATTTTCTGTTAAACTTAATGAAGCAAGTTCGTGGCGCTATTATGGAAGATCGTCTTGCTGATTTTAGGGAAGAATTTTTTGAGCAATATGGATTCAATCGTCCTGATGCAAAAAATTTCTAAATATATATAAAGTATCGAAAGGAGTTGGAAAATATGGGCGGTATTGTAACATTTATACCAATTATCTTGATGATCGTTTTGTTTTACTTCTTATTAATCAGACCTCAACAAAAACGTCAAAAAGAAGTACAAAATATGCAAAGTAGTTTAGCAAAAGGTGATAAAATTATTACTATTGGTGGACTTCACGGTATTGTTGAAGCAATTGAAGATGGCACAGTCATTTTGAAATGCGGAAACAGCAAATTAACTTTTGACCGTAACGCAATCAGAACTGTACTTGAAAAAGGTAATGCAGTTTCTAATCCAGTTGTAGCAGAAACAACTTCTGATGACACTGAAGTTGTAGAAGACAACAAATAATACTTGAAATAAAAATGCCATTTCCCTTTAAACGGTGAAATGGCATTTTTTAACCATAAAAATAGAGCTTATACTTCCCATTTAAGCTTTTTTTAGATAAAATGGGAATATGCTTATTGTTTAAGAAAGGGGACGACTTGATATGGATACATTTTCGGAATGGTATGAAGATTTAGCGCCAGCGATTTCAATAAAAGTGGAAGATTTTCATATTTTAGGTTACCGAGAAATCAAGGCAAGCCACATTTGGGCATTTTTAACAGAAGAAAAGTGGAAGAATGAACCAACCCCTGCTTTGCATGAACGTATAAATGATGTTATGCAAATGAATATTGGACAATTAATGCAATTTATTATGACAACAGCTGAACAAGAATCTAATAACCATGTTTCTCAAGCAGATAGTATGCTTCAACCAAATGTGGAAGATTAACAGCCTGTTAGCAAATGCTTGGGTTTCATACATAAAATAGAAGTATTTGTTGTTAGACTGGGATTTGTTATGGTTTAGATGAGGGAGGAACGAAACAGAAATGGTAAAAAAGAGTAAGATAGTTATTTTCTTTCTAGTAGTTGCAATTATCTTTGGTGCTGTATTTGGTACCGCAAAAATGGTTATGCAAAACATCAACCTAGGCTTGGATCTTCAAGGGGGATTCGAAGTTCTATATGAAGTTTCACCAGCTGATGGCAAAGGAACTGTATCCAAACAAACATTGACAGATACGGTAACTTCACTCGACAAGCGTATCAATTCATTAGGTGTAGCTGAACCAAGTATTCAAATCGAAGGGGATAACCGTATTCGTGTTCAACTTGCTGGGGTAACTGATCAGGAAGAAGCACGAAAAATGCTATCAACCACAGCCCAATTATCATTTAGAGATGCAAATGACAAGATGATGATGAATGGTAGTGACTTAGTTGCGGGCGGTGCCAAACAAGCTTTCGATTCAAGCAACAACCCAATCGTTACGCTAAAACTAAAAAGTGCAGATAAATTTGCTAGTGTAACAAAAACAATACTAGCGGAAGCGCCTGACAATCAATTAGTTATTTGGTTAGATTGGAAAGAAGGACAAAAATACAAAACAGAACGCGAGAAGAAAGACCCAGCTTACTTATCAGCACCAAACGTTAGTAGCGTGCTTGATACAGATAAAGTAGAAATTTCCGGAAGTTTCACAACGGAAGAAGCAAAAGATTTAGCTGATTTGCTAAACTCTGGTGCACTCCCTGTTAAAATGAAAGAAGTTTACTCGACATCTGTTGGTGCTCAATTTGGGCAAGATGCGTTACAAGAAACAATTTTAGCTGGTATTATTGGGGTCATTGCTATCTTTATTTTCATGATGGCAGTTTACCGTTTACCAGGCGTTATTGCTTGTATCACTTTAGTTGCATACACTTATTTAGTACTATTAATACTGAGTCTGCTTAACGCAACACTTACTTTACCAGGGATTGCAGGTTTGATTCTGGGGATAGGTATGGCTGTTGACGCGAACGTAATAACCTACGAGCGGATAAAAGAAGAAATCAAAGTCGGTAGGTCGACGAAAGCGGCTTTTGAGGTCGGCGGTAAAGAAGCATTCCGTGCGATTTTAGATGGTAACTTGACGACACTTATCGTAGCTGCGGTTCTCTTCTACTTTGGAACAAGCTCCATCAAAGGTTTTGCTACGGTTCTAATCATTAGTATTTTAGTCAGCTTCTTGACAGCCGTTTGGGGATCAAGATTCTTATTAGGCTTATTAGTGAAAAGTAATTGGCTTAACAATAAACCAGGATTCTTTGCAGTTAAACGAAAAGATATTCATAATTTACATGAGGGAATTAATAGCTTTAGCTTAAAAACACACTTTGATCGCTTTGATTTTGTAAAACATCATCGTCTGTTCTTATCTATTTTTGCTGCAATTGTTATTGTCGGTATTGTTATTCTCTCCATATTTAGGCTAAATCTAGGTATTGACTTTGCCAGTGGGACACGAGCGGAAGTAACAGCTAATCAAACGCTGACAGAAACGCAAATTAAGAAAGATTTAGATGCGATTGATATGCCATCGGATGATATTGTTTTCCAAGGATCAGGGTCTAAAACAGCCGTTGTTTCTTATAAAGGGACATTATCACAAAATGATGTAGCTAAATTTAAAAACTATTTTGAGGACAAGTATAAGCACGAACCAAGCATTAGTACCGTTTCACCAACTGTCGGTAAAGAACTTGCCAAAAATGGCTTCTGGGCACTCGGTGTGGCGTCTGTGCTGATTGTACTTTATATTGCAGTCCGGTTTGAATTTTATATGGGTATTGCGGCGATTCTGTCCTTACTATTCGACGCATTTATCATCTTCATATTCTTCAGTGTAACAAGGCTGGAGGTTGACTTAACCTTCATTGCCGCGGTGCTGACGGTTATCGGTTATTCCATTAATGACACGATAGTCACCGCCGACCGGATACGGGATATTAGTATGAAGATGCAACGTTTCAAAACGAAAGAAGAAATTGCGAATGCGGTTAATAAAGCATTACGCCAAACATTCACTCGTTCAATTAATACCATTTTAACGGTTATTTTCACCGTACTGGCACTTGTACTATTTGGTAGTGAGTCTATTCTGAACTTCTCCATCGCCTTACTTGTTGGACTTGTTTCGAGTGTATTCTCCTCCATCTTTATGGCAATGCAATTGTGGTACGTATTCAAAGCACGACAACTACGAAAAAAAGGCCCAATTAGCACAGTTAAAAAGAAAAAACCACGTAATAACGGGCAACCTGTCGTATAAAAACGAACGGCCGAATTTCATAAAAAGAGATTCGGTCGTTTTTAATAGCCTAGAAACGGGTAAATAATAAGATAATTGTGCAAGGAGGAGAAAAAACATGAAAGAAAATAAAGTACAGTGGCAAGTAATTGCGGGGATTATTTTAGCACTCATTATTGCTATTTTTGCAGTTATTAATGTAGATCCAGTAGAAGTAAACTTTTTATTTGCGCAAGCGGAGTGGCCATTAATTTTAATTATTTTAGGCTCTGTTCTTTGTGGTTGTTTAATTATCTTTTTCTTAAATATCGCGAAATCGCGTGGAATGAAGAAACAAGTAAAACAATTAACATCCGAAAAAGCAGAATTAGAACGCCAACTAGCAGCTGCTAAAGCAATGAAAACTCATTCATCTAAAGTAGAAACACGTGATACAGAAAATGTGGTAGACACAACTAAATAAAAAATGGGACGCTGACAAAATATGTTGGCGTTTTTTGTTAGAAGATTCCTCTTGGTTTTTCTAGTGATTTTCGATATAATAGGAAGGTTGAGAGGTGGGGTAATGTGATTCATTCAAAATACTTATGGAATATCGAGGGAGCGGCGGAAGACAAAGCAAGCCAATTAGCAGAACAGCTAAAAATTTCGCTTCCACTTGCAAAACTACTTTGGAAAAGAAAAATTACAACGCAAGGACAATTCGATAAATTTTTCCACCCAGAAAAATATGAAAGCTATGACCCATTTTTATTTGCTGAAATGGATCTTGCGGTTGCTAGAATTAAGCGAGCGATAGAACTAAATGAGCAGATTTTAGTTTACGGAGATTATGATGCAGATGGAGTTACTAGTATTGCCGTTTTAATGAAAACACTGCGGCATTTAGGAGCAAATGCTGAATTTTATATTCCTAATCGTTTTACGGAAGGTTATGGTCCAAATATCACTGCTTTTGATATGGCTAAAAACCAAGGAACGGATTTAATTATTACGGTTGATAATGGTATTGCGGCGCTTGAAGTAATGACGCATGCCAAAGAGATTGGTTTAGATGTTATTGTGACGGATCACCATGAACCACGGGAAGTTATGCCGGAAGCTGTTGCAGTAATTCATCCGAAGCATCCTAAGTCAGCTTATCCTTTTGATGAATTAGCGGGTGTGGGTGTTGCTTATAAGTTATCGCATGCATTACTTGGAGAAGAACCGAAAGAATTGCTTGATTTAGTTGCAGTTGGAACGGTGGCAGATTTAGTTTCTTTAACAGATGAAAATCGCTTACTTGTCCAACTTGGATTGCGCCAATTGCGCGAATCCGCGAACCTTGGACTTTCAGTGTTAGCTAAAAAAGCTAGTTTGAAGTTAGAAGAGGCTACGGAAGAAACTATTGGCTTTGGTTTAGCTCCACGACTGAATGCTGTTGGTCGTTTAGGCCCAGCAGATCCAGCGGCGGATTTACTTTTAACAGAGGATCCAGAAGAAGCACTTTTCTTAGCAGAAGAAATTGATGATGCGAATAAAGAACGTAAACAAATAGTTGTTGATACAACGAAGCTCGCGATGGAGGCAATTGAGGCAAAAGAAACATTAGGAAATGTGCTCGTTGTTTACGGAGAGGGTTGGAATACAGGGATTTTAGGGATAGTTGCTTCTAAATTAGTTGGAACATATTCTCGTCCGGCGATTGTACTAGGAATTGATCCAGTTACTGGAATTGCCAAAGGATCTGGTCGAAGCGTCGATGCATTTCATTTGTATCAAGCGCTTGATAAACATCGTGATTTAATGACTGCATTTGGTGGGCATCCAATGGCTGCGGGTCTTACATTGCCCGCTGAAAATCTAACAGAATTAGAAGCTAAATTACAAGAAGAAGCGAGTTTTCTTTCTGAAGAAGATTTCCGCCCAGCCTTGAAAATAGAAGAGAAAATAAATATTGCGGATGTTTCCGTAGCATTTATTGCTCAACTTGAAAAATTAGCTCCTTTTGGAATGGATAACCCTAAACCAATTTTCTTGTTAGAAAATATGCATTTAAAAGGAACGAAAAGAATTGGGGCAGATAAAACCCATTTAAAAACAATGCTTGCTACAGAGGAAAATGATGCCACTTTAGATTCTATCGGATTTGGTGTAGGCGATTTGGTAGAAAAAATTTCTCCAAATGCAGCCGTGGACGTGGTTGGGGAATTATCCATCAATGAATGGAATAATGTGAAAAAACCACAACTACGCATGATGGACATTCACATCTCGCATTGGCAACTTTTCGATGTACGTAATAAATCTGAGTGGGCTAGGATTCTCCAAGAACAAACAGAATCAAGAGTTTTTGTTTGTTTTGAAGAAAGAACGATTGGCACGCTTGGAGAAAAAAACTATATTTTAGTGGATGAAAAAGCTGATTTTACGGCGGATTTCCAGACAGAAGAACTTGTTTTTGCGGATATGCCAACGAAGACTGAATTAGTGGAAACGATTGTTCGTGAAACGAAACCAGAGCGTATTTTTGTCCATTTTGATGCAGCAGAGGGGAATCAAATTCCAGCAATTCCAGACCGGTTAGCCTTTGCTGAGCTATATAGTCTCATCAAAAAATTCCAACCATTTCCAATTGAAAAGTACACACCACGGCTAATGCAAAAGTTTGGCTGGAATAAAGAGCAAATAGATTTCATGTCAAAGGTGTTTTTTGATTTAGAATTTGCTAAAATGGAAAGTGGTCAGATTATTATTAATGAAGTTGTTGAAAAACGTAATCTGGACGAATCACTTGTTTATCAACAAAAGGTAGAAGAAATAACTACAAGAAAAAAACTGTTGTACTCTAACTATACGGAACTTCATAGTTGGATGGAATCAATGATGGAAACATCAATTTACCCGAATGCGGAGGAACTAGAAAATGGAAATTAAAGATTTACAAGATTATGTAGCGATTGTGAACGATTGGCCCAAAAAAGGGATTGTATTTAAAGACATCACACCCCTTATGAATGACGGAGAAGCATATCGTTTTGCTACAGATAAAATTGTGGAATACGCAAAAGAATTAAAAATTGATATTATTGTTGGACCAGAAGCACGTGGCTTTATTATCGGCTGCCCAGTTGCTTATGCGTTAGGAATTGGTTTTGCGCCTGTTCGTAAACCAGGAAAACTTCCTCGTGAAACAATCGAAATGGAATACGATTTAGAATATGGTACGAATAAATTATCTATGCATAGTGATGCGATTAAACCGGGGCAACGCGTTTTAATTACAGATGATTTACTTGCAACTGGTGGAACAATCGAAGCAACTATCAAACTTGTAGAAGAATTAGGCGGTATTGTTGCTGGTTGTGCTTTCTTAATCGAACTAAAAGAGCTAGAAGGACATAAAAAATTAAATGGTTACGACCGTTTAATCCTTATGCAATTATAAAAATCAAACTACTCCTATTATTTTAGGGGTAGTTTTTTGATTAAAAAGCTGAAAACTGCCAGAAAATGTGAAAAATCAAGGAAAAGTGCTTTCTAAACAAAGACGGCTCATGCTATAATATTAAACAAGAATATTTTTTAGAACACTCAGTTTTTGGGTGTTTTTAAGTTGTATATATGACATGGAGATAAGAGGGTGAATGTAAATGGCGAAAGAACAAAATCTGACAGCTGAGCAGGTCATCGATATGGCTTCTCATTATATGAATCAGGAACATCTAGCGCTCGTAAAAAAAGCGTATGAATTTGCGCGCGATTCTCATAAAGAGCAATTTCGTAAATCAGGTGAGCCGTATATTATTCATCCAATTCAAGTTGCCGGCATTTTAGTCGAATTAAAAATGGATCCATCGACCGTTGCATCTGGATTTTTACATGATGTCGTGGAAGATACGCCAGTCACACTAGCGGATTTAGAAGAAGTTTTTGGCAGTGAAGTTGCCATGCTAGTAGACGGAGTAACGAAACTTGGTAAAATTAAATATAAATCACACGAAGAACAACAAGCTGAAAATCATCGGAAAATGTTCATTGCGATGGCGCAGGATATTCGCGTTATTTTAATCAAACTGGCGGACCGTTTGCATAATATGCGGACATTAAAACATTTGCCCGTGGAAAAACAACGTAGAATTGCGAACGAAACATTAGAAATTTTTGCGCCACTTGCACATCGCTTGGGTATTTCGCGAGTGAAATGGGAGCTGGAAGATACAGCGCTGCGTTATTTAAATCCACAACAATATTATCGCATCGTTCACTTAATGAAACAAAAGCGGGATGCAAGAGAGCGTTATTTGCATGATGTGATTGACGGTGTGAATGAAAATCTAGATGAACTCAATATTCAAGCGGATATTTCTGGAAGACCAAAACATATTTATTCGATTTACCGGAAAATGAGCGAACAAAATAAACAATTTAACGAAATTTATGATTTGTTGGCTGTTCGAATTGTAGTTAGTAGTATCAAGGATTGCTATGCTGTTCTTGGTATTATTCATACGCGCTGGAAACCGATGCCAGGTCGCTTTAAAGATTATATTGCGATGCCGAAGTCGAATATGTATCAATCGATTCACACGACGGTTATAGGGCCTCAAGGAGAACCGCTTGAAGTTCAAATTAGAACGCACGAAATGCACCAAATCGCTGAATACGGGGTTGCGGCACACTGGGCCTATAAAGAAGGCAAAGTGGTTAATTCCAAAACTTCATTCGATAATAAATTAACATGGTTCCGAGAAATTTTAGAATATCAAAATGAATCGGATAATGCGGAAGAGTTTATGGAAAGCTTGAAACTCGACTTATTTTCGGATGTTGTTTACGTATTTACTCCAAAAGGCGATGTGTACGAGTTACCAAATGGCTCTGTACCACTCGATTTTGCTTACCGTGTCCATACCGAAATCGGAAACAAAACAATCGGGGCTAAAATTAACGGAAAAATTGTGACACTCGACTATAAATTAAAAACGGGCGATATTATTGATATTTTAACGTCCAAACATTCTTACGGCCCAAGTCGCGACTGGCTTAAATTAGTTCAAACTTCGCAAGCGCGAAATAAAATTAAACAATTTTTCAAACGACAAGCAAAAGAAGAGAATGTCGAAAAAGGTCGCGATTTAGTTGAGAAAGAAATTAGACAACTTGGATTCGAATCGAAAAAAATTATGACGCCAGAAAATCTTCGTAAATTAGCTGATAAACTAAATTTTTCGCATGAAGATGATTTGTTTGCAGCTGTTGGTTATAATGGCATTACAGCTTTACAAGTAGCTAACCGCTTAACAGAAAAACTTCGAAAAGAACGTGAATTAGAAGCAGAAACAGAGAAGTTATTGACGCAATCAGAAAATAAACCTTCGAATTCAGATGCTAACAATGAGAAACTGAAGATTAAGCATAATGCAGGAGTAGTTGTTCAAGGAGTAGGTAATCTATTGATTCGACTATCCAGATGTTGTAATCCAGTGCCTGGTGATGCTATCGTTGGTTATATTACAAAAGGTCGAGGCATTTCTATACATCGTCAAGATTGCCCAAATGTTCAAGCTATTGAACCAGAGCGGCTGATCGAAGTGGACTGGGAAGATGCTGATTCACAAGCGAAAAATGACTATAATGTAGACATCGAAATTTATGGCTATAATCGTAACGGTTTGCTAAATGATATTCTACAAGTGATTAACAGTCTAACTTCCAATATTAACGGCGTCAATGCTAAGGTTGATAACAACAAGATGGCAACATTAGTGGTCACGCTACAGATTCATAATATTAATCATTTACAACGTGTAGTGGATAAAATAAAACAAATTCCAGATGTTTATACAGTGAGAAGATTAATGAACTAAAGGAGTGGAGAAGCGATGCGTGTACTACTGCAACGGTGTTATGAAGCTTCCGTGAGTGTGGAGGAGGAAGTCATTAGCGAAATAGCTGGAGGTCTTTGTTTATTAGTTGGATTCACCCATAAAGATACCCCAGAAACCGTGGACTATATGGCAAAAAAAATCGTTGGATTACGAATTTTTGAAGATGAATCCGAGAAGATGAATATTTCTTTAGCAGAACGAGGCGGCGCGATTCTTAGCGTTTCCCAGTTCACTTTATACGCTGATGTAAGTAGAGGAAAACGTCCAAGCTTTACAAAATCCGCCCCAGCAGAAAAAGCAGAAACACTGTATGACTTATTTAATCAAAAACTTACAGAAGCGGGTTTTATTGTTGAAACTGGAGTATTTGGCGCAATGATGGATGTGAAAATTGTCAATCACGGTCCAGTAACAATAATGCTCGATTCAGATGAAATGCGTAAATAAAAAAACAATCATTCAGTCTCCTGAATGATTGTTTTTTTTAATTAGAGAAGTAATTAGATAGGCCATCTGTTACTGATTCAGCGATTTGGCTTCTGTATGATGCTGAGTTGATATTACTTTCATCTTTTGCAGAACTTAGATAACCAAGTTCTAGAAGGACTGCGGGTTGAGAATTTTCTCTGACTACATAATAATCGCCGACTCTTGCACCACGATTAGTAGTAGGGAGGTCTTTCCCGAGCGTAGTATTAATACTTTCAGCAAGCGATTTATCACTATTATCATAATAATAAGTTGTTTGCCCGCTTACCCCTTTGCTCGCGTCTTCTAAGCTATCAAAGTGAATACTAATAAACACATCTGCATTATTTTCGGCAGCTATATTTGTTCTTCCTTTTAGAGAGACATATTTATCACTGTTTCTCGTTAGGATTACTTTAGCGCCTCTAGCTTCTAATTTTTGTTTTAATTGTTTTGCTGTCTTCAAAGTCATTTCTTTTTCAATTGTGCCATTTGACCCTTTAGCGCCCGGATCGTTGCCACCGTGTCCGGGGTCAATAACGATGGTTGCTTCGGATAATTTGGTTGTTTTGCTTCGAGGGCTGGATGTTTGACCTTTGTCAGAAACATCGACTACCCAGTTAGCTACATAACCTTCTTCGCCGCTTGTCGTACGTATCTTATACCAGTCACCTTGTACTCCTTGAATAGCGAACCCTTGACCAGAATTTGCTTTTTCGATGACGGCGCCATCACGACTTGGCTTATTTCTAATATTAGTGGAGTCATCGCGAATGGTTACTGTTTGTAGCTCACTTTCATCTACTTTTGTAACAGATTCACGAATCGTTAAGTAATCGGAGCTAACCCATGCGCTTGTACCGTTATATTGGATTTGCGCCCAGCCGTTTTGTTGGCTAGTAACTGTTACTTGATCACCATTATTTAGCAATCCAAGTGCTTTACTTGAGGTACTTGGTTTTTCACGTACATTCAAACCGCCGTCAGAAGAAACGATAGCGACACTGTTACTTGCTGCGCTGACATCAGTGTTTTCTACTAACCAGCTTGCAACCCAACCGCTATTTCCGTTATCTAACTGAACTTTGTACCATTGATTTTCTTCACCGACTACCCGGAGTACTTCATTTTTTCTGGCTTGGCTCGTTACATCATATGCTAAACCAGGACCGCTGCGGACATTCAAGACTTCTGCTTTGACGACTACGGAATTCGCGTTCGCCATTGCTATGGTTGTAAAAATACCTGCTGCAATCAATAAAATGGAGACAACGGTGATAAAAATGAATTTATTCTTCATTTAAAGCTAACACCACCCATATACTCATAAACTTTTATCTGACAGTAAAATGTTACCATAAAATGCGCTTTCATGGAACTAGAAAGTGGTTTTTTATAAAAAAACTGGCAAAATGTTGACTTTTCAGTGTGTTTTTAGTAATCTTAGAATAATTCATATTTAAAACTAGCGACAGAGAAAAGTAAGGAAATCCATGCTATACAGAGAATTTATCCCATTTGGCTGAAAGGATAAAGATAGTCACATTTTCTGAAAAGACACTCTCGAGGTTTCTTGTTGAAAACAGTAAGCAAGAACGTATTCAGGCGTTAACTGACTTAAGTGAGGACTCATTAGTAGTTCTAATTAGGGTGGTACCACGGGTGTAAACAAACTCTCGTCCCTTGTTTTTTATAACAAGTGACGGGGGTTTTTCTTTATATTTTGAAGTGAAAAAGGAGGCTTATGGTGATGGATTTGCAATTACCGAGAGGGACACGAGATATTTTGCCAGAAGAGGTTAGTAAATGGCATTTTTTAGAGACAGAGTTTAAAAAAGTGTGTGAGAACTATCAATATGAAGAAATTAGAACACCTGTTTTTGAACATACAGAATTATTTGAACGCGGGGTTGGTGATTCCACCGATATCGTATCAAAAGAAATGTACACTTTCCAAGATAAGGGTGGCAGAAGTTTAACGCTGAGACCAGAGGGGACCGCTTCTGTTGTTCGTGCTTTTGTTGAGCATAAATTATACGGCGAAGTAAGCCAACCAATCAAAATGTATTATAATGAGCCAATGTTTCGTTATGAACGTCCACAAGGCGGAAGACAACGCCAGTTTACTCAAATGGGCATTGAGGCGCTTGGAAGTGATGATCCTTCTATTGATGTAGAAGTAATTTCACTAGCAATGGAGTTTTTCCGAAAAATTGGTCTAATAAATATTAAATTGGTCATTAATAGTCTTGGTGATAAAGAAAGTCGTCTAAAACACCGGGAAGCCCTGGTTGCGCATTTTGAACCACATATTGATGAATTTTGTGCGGAATGCCAAGTGCGGTTACACAAAAATCCACTGCGTATTTTAGACTGTAAAAAAGATCATGACAATCCACTAATTCAATCGGCACCATCTATTCTGGACTTTTTAAATGAAGAATCTGTTGCCTATTTTGAAAATGTAAAAAAATACTTAAATGCGCTAGAGATTCCGTTTGAAATTGATTCAACGATGGTTCGTGGTTTAGATTATTATAACCATACGACATTTGAAATTATGAGCGTAGAAGAAGGATTTGGTGCGAAAACAACGCTTTGTGGTGGCGGAAGATATCACGGTTTAGTGAGAGAGTTTGGTGGCCCAGATACACCAGGAATGGGCTTTGGTATTGGTGTGGAACGTATTTTACTGGCGCTAGAAAAAGCGGACATCAAAATACCTGCGAAAAAACCGTTAGAGGTTTATGTGATTACAGCGCAACCGGAAGCAGAACTAAAAGCCGTAACACTCGTAAATAAATTAAGACAAAACGGCATTAGTGCAGAAAAAGATTACTTAAAACGTAAATTCAAAGCACAACTAAAAGACGCCAATAGAAAAAATGCCGTATATACCATTATTCTTGGTGAAGAAGAATTACAAACAGGCAATTATCAATTGAAAAATATGGAAACAGGCGAGCAAGAAGCTGTGTCTGAAACAACTATACTAGAAAAATTAATAAACACCAAGGGGGAGAATTAAAATGGAAAAACGTACAAGTTACTGCGGTGAATTAAACGAAGCGCATATTGGTCAAAGTGTTGTCCTTCATGGGTGGGTGCAAAAAAGACGCGACTTAGGTGGTTTAATTTTTATTGATTTACGTGATCGCGAAGGAATTGTCCAAGTTGTTTTCAATCCTGAATTTTCGAAAGAAGCGCTTGAAATCGCTGATAGTGTTCGAAATGAATTTGTTGTTACTATTAAAGGGACAGTCCATGCTCGTGGTGAAAAAGCTATCAATGAAAAATTAGCAACTGGTAAAGTAGAAGTTTTAGCAGAAGAAATTACCATTTTAAATACGTCTAAAACACCACCATTTTATATTGAAGATGGCGTGAATGTTTCGGATGAATTGCGTTTGAAATACCGTTATTTAGACTTACGACGCCCGGAAATGAACAACATTTTCAAAATGCGTCACACGGTAACGAGAACGTTCCGCAATAAGCTGGATGCACTCGGATTCTTTGATATTGAAACACCTTATTTAACGAAAAGTACGCCAGAAGGTGCACGCGATTATCTTGTACCAAGTCGTGTTTACCCTGGTAACTTCTATGCATTGCCACAATCTCCGCAAATTTTAAAACAGTTACTAATGACTGCTGGGTTTGATAAATATTACCAAATCGTACGTTGCTTCCGCGATGAGGATTTGCGCGGTGACCGTCAACCTGAATTTACACAAATCGATTTAGAGACTAGCTTTTTAACGAAAGAAGAAATCCAAGCGATTACGGAAGATATGTTAGTAGATGTAGTGAAAGAAGCGAAAAATATTACTATCGACAAACCGTTTCCTCGTATGACATATAAAGAAGCAATGGATCGTTTTGGCAGTGATAAACCGGATATTCGTTTTGGTTTAGAATTACAAAATGTATCCGATGTCGTAAAAGATGTTGATTTTAAAGTTTTCCAATCCGCAATCGAAAATGGTGGAGAAGTGAAAGCAATCAATGCAAAAGCAGCCGCAGCTAATTTTTCACGCAAAGATTTAGATGCACTAGGTGTTTTTGTTGCTAACTACGGGGCAAAAGGTCTTGCTTGGTTAAAAGTAGAGGCTGGTGAACTGAAAGGCCCGATTGCTAAATTCTTCCCTGAAGAAAAAGCAACAGAACTAAAAGCATCTCTACAAGCAGAAGATGGCGATTTATTACTATTTGCAGCTGATAAAGCAGATATCGTTGCAGCATCACTGGGGGCGCTTCGTAATAAACTTGGTAAAGAGTTAAACTTAATCAATGAAGAAGAACTTGCTTTCTTATGGGTGACTGATTGGCCGTTATTTGAATATGATGAAGAAGCAGGGCGCTATGTATCTGCGCATCATCCATTCACTTTACCAAAAGAAGAAGATATTCCACTTCTTGAAACGGACTCTTCTAAAGTAATGGCAGAAGCTTATGATATCGTATTAAATGGATATGAAATCGGCGGAGGTTCATTACGGATTTATAAAAAAGAAGTGCAAGAATCGATGTTCCGTGCACTTGGCTTTACGGATGAATCAGCGAAAGAACAATTTGGCTTCCTAATGGATGCGTTAGAATATGGTACACCGCCTCATGGTGGTATCGCGCTTGGATTAGATCGTATCGTTATGATCTTAGCTGGCCGAAATAACTTGCGTGACACAATAGCATTCCCTAAAACAGGTAGTGCAGTGGATCCGCTAACAAATGCACCAGGTGAAGTGAGTGAAGCACAGCTAGCAGAGTTGAAACTCGAGACAGTGAAAAAAGAAACAAACTAAAAAAAGAAGGTGAGCGCAAATGCTCACCTTCTTTTCGTTTTAAAAATCATCACTTAATTCTTGAATGTTTTCAACGTGTACTTTATTAACTAATAACCCTCGATTGGAATCATTGGACCAGAATGGGCCGTCCAATTCTTTCGCTTCACTGGAGCTGATTTTATTTTTATTATAAAAAGTGGCTTCCACATTGTAGCGATTCCCTTTTTTTACTGCATCCCAACTCTCTTCAGAAAGTGGTAGTGTAATTGATTTGTTTCCAGCGCCATCAATTTTGCCAGTGATGGTATTGTTTTTTGATTTTTGGTCCACCACGAAATTAAAGGTAACGTCTACTTTTGACGAAGCGTGTTGATAAAGATAATAACCGCCAAAAAGCAGGATAGCTACTAGAACGGTGAAAATGGGGATTTTACGCATAGGGAATTTCGCGCCTCCTTATCTGTTCTAAACGTTCTTCCTTTTTCATTATAAGTGTAAAAGCTAAGAAGCGGAAGGGGTAAACGCCATTTCTCATTGATTTTTTAGAATAGAGGCCCCATTTTTAATTAATTCACCATTTTAACTATTCATTTTGATGGTTTATCTTGTAATGCGTCGATTCCGGTTTCGCCAGTGCTGATTTTAACGACTTCTGCAAGTGGGTAAATAAATACTTTTCCGTCGCCGGGTTCGCCAGTACGTAGCGTTTCTTTAACGACACGAAGTACATCCTCAACCGGGACAGTGGAAACAACGATTTCAATTTTCATTCGCTCGTGAATATTGCTTTCTTTTTTTGTACCGCGATAAAGTTCGATAAATCCTTTTTCTAACCCTGTACCGAGTGCTTTTGTGACAGTTAAGCCGCTCACGCCGATTTTCGCAAGTTCTTTTTGAAACAAGTGAAAGCGGTTTGGGCGAGTAATGATTTCAATTTTTGTTAATCCAGACATATTGTTGCCTCCTTTATTCTTGATATGCTTTTTCGCCGTGCAGCGTCAAATCAAGTCCTTTATATTCTTGTTCTTCGTTTACACGGATTGGTAAAAATAGTTTGATAATTACGACGATTATTGCTGTCGCTATAGCCACATATGCTACCGTTGAACCAATGGCGATTAATTGTTTTACTACGAGAGAAGCATTGCCGTAGAATAATCCGTCTGCTCCAGCTTCATTTACTTTTGTTGTGGCGAAAAGGCCGGTTGCGATACCACCCCAAATACCTCCGATTCCATGAAGTCCGAATGCATCAAGTGCATCATCATATTTTACTTTTCCTTTCAACCAGAACACAGCCCAGAAGCATAGTGCTCCGCCGAGGAAACCAATGATAAGTGAACTTGGAACGGTAACAAATCCAGCGGCAGGGGTAATGGATACTAAACCAGCAATTGCTCCGGAAATGGTTCCAAGCATAGTTGGCTTTTTATTCGTCAACCATTCAACCAAACCCCAACCGATAATACCTGCAGCAGCAGCTGTATTCGTATTAACAAAAGCTATCATAGCCACATTATCAATTGTAAGGGCGCTACCAACATTAAAACCATACCAACCAAACCAAACTAGAATACCACCAATAAGCGCTAAAGGTAAATTATGAGGTGAAGCAGAATCGGCTTCTTTTCTACGTCCAATCATAATTGCAAGAACTAACCCTGTTACACCTGAACTAATATGAACGACATTCCCACCGGCGAAATCAAGTGCGCCGAGATTACGTAACCAACCACCGTCACCCCAAACCCAGTGAGCAACAGGGGAATAAACAAGTAACGACCATAAGATAATGAAAATCAAATAAGCGGAGAAATTCATTCTTTCTGCAAATGCCCCAGAAATGATAGCTACAGTCAAAATTGCGAAAGTCATTTGAAACATCATGAATAGAATATGTGGAATAGCATCTGAGTAAGTATCGTTTGCTGCGAAGCCAACATTATGGAGGAAGGTCCAGTCAAAACTTCCTATAAAGCCGTTTCCAGGGGCGAAAGCTAATGAATACCCAACTATCACCCAAAGGATAGATATAATTGCCATTGAACTAAAACTATACATGGCCGTACTCAACACATTTTTGCGTCGAACCATCCCACCGTAAAATAATGCAATACCTGGTGTCATTAACCAAACCAATAAAGTACAAAAGAACATAAATACTGATTCCATACTCAACTCTCCTTTTTGTTAGATAAACTAACATGTAATATATTATTTATGCGTTTATAATACACTATATTTTAATAAAGGCAAGAATATTTTATCAATTCAATAAATTTGGTTAGATTATCTAACATAAAACGGTTTCAATTGTTTGCTTTTGATGTTTATTTCGGAATAATCAGATAATAATAGACTGTATTTTCCGTTTCGATGGCAGATAAAAAGCCTATTCGAAAATAGGCTTTTTTCATTAAATATAAAACATGTAACCATCCGATAGTTCAGCATCCGTAGAATGTTTTAATAAGTCAGCAAGTGTTGTTTGATCTAACACGTCACGGACAGCATTGCGCATTCGTGTCCATAATTCACGCTGAGCAGCTTCTTCATCTTCCATACTTTCGACAAGTACAATCGGGCCTTCCAGTGTGCGGATGATGTCACCTGCAGTAATTTTTTCAGGATCGCCGTTCAAAACGTAGCCACCATGAGCCCCGCGGATACTTTTAACAATTCCTGCATTACGAAGGGGACCGATTAACTGCTCTAAATAATGTTCCGATAAATTTTTATCTTGGGCGATACTACGAAGAGAAATTGGGCCATCACCAATTCTTTTTGCGAGTTCAAGTGTTATTGTTAGGCCATAGCGACCTTTTGTTGTAATCTTCATTTTTATTTAACCTCCAGTAATTTCAAAACCGCTTATACCGCATCTATTATATCGGAATTACAGAAAGAAGGCAAAGGAAACAAGTGGGTGAACGCACAGATGTTCTTATGTTATAATAGTAAACAAGCAAATAAGAAGGAGCGGTTATATGGCAATTCAACCTTTAGCTTACCGGATGCGCCCGAAAGCACTAGATGAAATCGTGGGACAAACGCATTTAGTCGGTAAAGATAAAATTATTTATCGGATGGTCAAAGCAAAACAATTATCTTCTATGATATTATACGGGCCGCCCGGAATTGGAAAAACCTCGATTGCAAGTGCGATTGCTGGAAGTACAAAATATGCATTCCGTACATTAAATGCAGTTACCAATAATAAAAAAGATATGGAAGTTGTAGCAGCCGAGGCGAAAATGAGCGGCACGGTTATTCTTCTTTTAGATGAAGTACATCGGTTGGATAAAGCGAAACAAGATTTTTTATTACCATTACTTGAAAGTGGCGCGATTATCTTAATAGGTGCAACGACAAGTAATCCTTATATCGCGATTAATCCGGCTATTCGAAGCCGAACGCAAATTTTCGAGTTAAAACCTCTAACGGTAGAAGATATTATGATAACAATGGACCGGGCGCTTTCAGATAAAGAACGCGGGCTTGGGAATTATGATGTAGAAATAGATGAGGTTGCGAAAAAACATTTTGCAACGGCGAGTAACGGCGATGTGCGAAGTGCGCTGAATGCCTTAGAGTTAGCTGTCATTTCTTCTGAACCAAATGAGGATGGTGTGATTCATATTACGCTCGATGTGGCAGAGGAGTGTTTACAAAAGAAAAGTTTAGCCCATGACAAAGACGGCGATGCCCATTATGATGTATTAAGTGCTTTTCAAAAATCGGTTCGTGGTAGCGATGTGAATGCGGCACTCCATTATATGGGACGTTTAATTGAGGCGGGAGATTTAGTCAGTATTAGCCGGAGAATGCTCGTTATGGCATATGAGGATATTGGTCTTGCGAGTCCACAGGCCGGGGCGCATACACTCGCAGCCATTCAAACCGCAGAAAAAGTCGGGTTTCCTGAAGCGAGAATTCCGCTCGCCAATGCTGTCATCGAGCTTTGCCTTTCGCCTAAATCCAATTCTGCTATTATGGCGATTGATGCGGCACTAGCAGATATTCGCCAAGGAAAAAGTGGAGAAGTGCCAGATCATTTGCGAGATGGACATTATTCTGGTGCAGAAAAACTTGGACGAGCGATTGATTATAAATATCCACATAATTATGATAACGCTTGGGTGGAACAACAATATTTACCAGATCGTCTTAAAAACAAATTGTATTATGCGCCGAAATTCACTTCTAAATTTGAGCAGACAATTGCTGGTGTGTATCAAAAAATTAACGAAAATAAAGCAAAAAAAGAATAAAAAAAGTGCCAAATGAAAAGTCGCTAACATTGAAATTTCGTCTTTTCTATGGTATTCTAAATGAAGAAAAGAAACCCTAATGTATTCGATATAGTTCCTAATATTTTTGAACCGAACAATTTTTTATACCTAGGGAGCTTGGAGTTCCGGCGCGGCGCACATGCCTTCACACGAGGAAGTGCAAACCGTTAGACAGAGCACCCACCTGCTTTAATTGATAGCGGGTTCAAAGGAAGGGAATCCTAAACGGTACGATTGGGGTTTCTTTTTTGCGTGTAAATAGGAGTTATTCCTCTTTACTTTACAGGAGTATTGCTGTTACAATAAGAAACGATTAACGGCGAACAGGAATTCGTCTACAAAAAAGGACGCGATAAAAAATGGAAAATAGAATTTACTTAGACCATGCTGCGACAAGTCCAATTCATCCAGAAGTTATCCAAACAATGCTTGGCGCAATTACAAATACGTACGGCAATCCTTCCAGTATCCATTACGCTGGACGAGAGGCAAGAAAAGCTTTGGATGAAGCTCGTCATACAATTGCAGATAGTATCCATGCTATAGAAAAAGAAATAATTTTTACAAGTGGTGGAACAGAAGGCGATAACTTGGCGATTATTGGAGCAGCTTTAGCACAGCAAGAAAGTGGTAAACATATTATTACTTCTCAAATTGAGCATCACGCTGTCTTAAAAACATGTGAATACCTTGAAACGCAAGGATTTGAAGTTACCTATTTGCCAGTAGATGAGCATGGAATAGTATCTATAGAGAGTTTACAAGAGGCCTTGCGTCCAGATACAATTCTAGTTTCTATTATGTATGGAAATAATGAGATAGGCACGATTCAACCGATTGCGGAGATTGGTGCAGTGTTGCGCAATCATCAAGCAATTTTTCATACAGATGCAGTACAAGCTTATGGGCTATTAAATATAAATGTAACGGAGCTAGGGGTTGATTTATTAACTACTTCTTCTCATAAAATAAATGGACCACGTGGCGTAGGTTTTTTATACGTCAAAAATGGCACACGGCTTATCTACCAAATGCACGGCGGAGAACAAGAACGAAAACGTCGCGCTGGAACGGAGAATCTAGCGGGAATCTGTGGTTTTAGTGCTGCTTCTTCTATCATGATGAATGAACGAGAGCTAAAAAATGAGGAATATATTTCCTTCAAAAAACGAATGGCAGAAATTTGGCGTTCGGCAGATCTTGATTTTGAAGTGAATGGATTAGAAGCCAATACCTTGCCACATGTATTTAGTGTGCGTTTTCCAGGAGTTTCGATTGAACAATTATTAATGAATTTAGATATGGACGGAATTGCAGTTTCTAGTGGTTCGGCTTGTACGGCGGGAACAGTAGATCCATCGCATGTATTAGTAGCTCTTTTTGGTGAAAATCACCCAGCGATTCAAGAGACCGTTCGGATTAGTTTTGGACTAGGAAACCATTTAGAAGAAGTGGAAATGGCGGCTACGAAAATTAGTGAAGTAGTAACGCGTTTAATGAAAATATAAGAAGGTGAGGAGCGAACTTTGAGTACAAATAATAGTGACATTCGTGTAGTTGTCGGCATGTCAGGCGGAGTAGATTCATCAGTCACTGCTCATATATTAAAAGAACAAGGTTATGATGTTATTGGCATCTTTATGAAAAATTGGGATGATACGGACGAATTTGGCGTTTGTACAGCAACGGAGGATTATGATGATGTGATTCGCGTAGCCAATCAAATCGGTATTCCTTATTATGCGGTCAATTTTGAAAAAGAGTATTGGGATAAAGTGTTTACGTATTTTTTAGATGAATACAAGCTCGGTCGCACGCCAAACCCAGACGTTATGTGTAATAAAGAAATTAAATTTAAGGCATTTTTAGAACATGCGGAAAGTCTTGGTGCGGACTATGTGGCAACTGGTCACTACGCACAAGTGAAAAAAGTCGGCGATGAAATTGAATTACTTCGAGGTGTCGATAATAATAAAGATCAAACGTACTTTTTAAACCAACTTTCACAAGATCAACTGAAAAAAGTGATGTTTCCCCTTGGTGGCATGGAAAAAACAGAAGTGCGCGAAATTGCGAAAAAAGCCGGACTTGCTACTGCAAACAAAAAAGATAGCACTGGGATTTGTTTCATTGGCGAAAGAAACTTTAAGCAATTTTTAAGTGAATATCTTCCGGCGCAACCTGGTGAAATGAGAACACTGAACGGTGAAGTGTTAGGGAAACATGACGGCTTGATGTATTACACGATCGGTCAACGCCATGGTTTAGGTATTGGGGGAGACGGTGAACCTTGGTTTGTTGTTGGTAAAGACTTAAAAGAAAATGTATTGTTTGTGGAACAAGGTTTCCATCATGAAACACTATATTCAGATTCGTTAATTGCGACAGATATTTCTTTCACAACGAATGCAGAAAAACCGAAAACAATCGAATGTACTGCCAAATTCCGCTATCGTCAAACTGATACGAAAGTAACCGTGCACTTGCGCGAAGATGGGACAGCAGAAGTAGTTTTCGCTGATCCAGTTCGAGCAATCACACCAGGTCAAGCGGTTGTATTTTACGACGGGGACATTTGCCTTGGTGGTGGAACAATCGATACGGTTTGGAAAAACGGCGCGAAGTTAGATTATGTAGGCTAAAATTGGAACCGGAGAATCTTGTTTTCTACGAGACTCCGGTTTTTTTCTTGTTTAAATGCGTTTTTTTAAACAGATTTTATGGTAAAATATTATACGAAACAGGGAAAAGAGGTCCTTTATGAAAAAGATAGCGATTTTTGGGAGTGCGATTGTTTTATTTTGTCTTCTTATTTGGGGATATTTTTATTTCAACTCAGAACCGTCTACAACTGCAGAAAATGCTGCAAATTCAACTAAAGCGGTGGATGTGCTTGAAGAAAATGACATCCTTGTTTTTACTCCACGTAAATTGGATGCAGATATGAGTGTTATTTTATATCCAGGTGCTTTTGTTGATGCGTTAAGTTATGCACCTCTTGCAAACAAACTAGCTTCGAGCGGTTACAAAACGTACATCGTTGAAATGCCCCTTAATTTAGCTGTATTTGGTAAAAATCGAGCTGCTGATATTATTGATGAGGCTCCGGATGAAAAATTTGTCATTGGTGGACACTCGCTTGGTGGCGTGATGTCTTCTAGATTTGCACATGATAACGAAAGCGAAATAGAAGGCGCGTTTTTCTTAGCTAGTTACCCAGATAAGAAAGGTTCCTTAAAAAATGCTTCTTTTCCAGCGCTTTCTATCACAGCGACTAAGGATGAAGTGTTAAACCAAGATTCTTATAATAAAAATAAAAAATACTTACCTAAAGATACTACTTTTGTCTCTATTAAAGGTGGAAATCATGCGCAGTTCGGTTCATATGGCGAACAACATGGGGACGGAAAAGCAACGATTAGTGGACCAGAACAAACTGATCAAGTAGCGAATGCGCTCATTACGTGGCTTAATACATCTGTAAAAAATCAGGAAAGATAAGAGGGATAACATGGATAAAAATCAATTAGGTATTAAACAAATGCAAGAAGGAAATTTAGAAGAAGCAGTCAAGTTATTTACAGAAGTAATTGAAGAACATCCAAGTGATCCAGTTGGTTATATTAATTTTGGAAATGTTTTACTTTCAATGGATGATTTTGAACGTGCGGAATTATTTTTCAAAAGAGCACTAGAGCTAGATGACACAGTTCCAGCTGCTTACTATAGCTTAGGAAATTTATATTATGAATTAGAGCGTTATCAAGAAGCGGCAGATAGCTTCCAAAATGCCACAAAACAAGGAATGGAAAACGGCGATTTATTTTTCATGTTAGGAATGAGTTTTGTTCAAATGGAGGAGCTAACACTTGCGATGCCATATTTACTTAGAAGTGTCGAATTAAACCCAGAAGACGGCGAAGCGTTATTCCAATATGGGATTGTGCTTGCTCGCAGTGGTTTTTATGAAGATGCGATTAATATGTTAGAACGCGTTTTACTTGTTAAGCCTGAAGATCCAGATGCACTTTACAATATTGGTGCAGCTTATCTGGCGTGGCAAGGAGATATCGTTCTTGCTAAAAACTATTTTGAACGAGCGATTGCTACAGGTGCTTCACATGAATTGGCTGAAAACGCCTTAAATGCAATTCAAGATTTAGAGAACGAAGTAGAGTAAAACGAATTAGAAAGGAGGCGGCTTAGGATGGCTGAACAAGAATCACTCGCTCTATTTAACGATACACCAGAAGAACTTTTCATGAAGGGCACGATGTTGTCCACCATTTTTTACAATGCCGAAAACCTCTTTTCTGTTGTACGAATATTGGTCAAAGAAACCAATGCGGATTGGGACGAAAAAGATATTATCGTAACCGGTTTTTTCCCAGCGCTTCACGAGCAAGAAGTATACACTTTCTACGGGAAAATGCAGGAACATGCTAAATTTGGTCAACAGTTTAAAGCAGACCGATTTCGTAAGGAAATGCCACAATCACGAGCGGGCTTAATTAATTATCTATCCGGTGAACTTTTTAAAGGCATTGGTAAAGTCACTGCTGAAAATATTGTGGATAAGATTGGCGACGATGCTATCACAAAAATTTTATCCGATCCGAGCTTGCTAAATACAGTACCTAAGTTGCCATCTGGCGCGGCAGAAAGTTTGCTTGCTTCCCTTAGAGAAAATCAAGGGTTGGAGCATGTGATGGTCGGTTTAAACGAATATGGCTTTGGCCCGCAATTATCCATGAAAATTTTCCAGGCCTATAAACAAAATGCGATTGAAGTGTTAGAGAATAATCCTTATAAATTGATTGAGGACGTAAAAGGGATAGGTTTTCAGCGTGCCGATGAGCTTGGACGGAAACTCGGTCTTGGCGGGAATCATCCAGAACGGCTTCGTGCTGGGATTTTATTTATGTTAGATTCGGTTTGTATGCAACAAGGTCATGTATATATGGAGCAAGAGGTTCTGCTCGGAGAAGTAACTTATTTACTGGAAGAAAGCGAAGGCATTCGTATTGACCAAAATATTTTAGTGGCTCAAGTAGAAAAATTAGCTGAGGAACAAAAGATTATTACGGAAAATACACGTGTTTACATGCCATCACTCTATTATTCAGAGAGCGGCTTTGCATATCACGTGAAGCGAATGCTTAAACAAACAGAATACCAAGAACAATTTCCGCAATCCGAATTTCTGCTAGCTCTAGGAGAATTAGAAGAACGGATTGGCGTTCACTACGGAGATTCGCAGCGACAGGCTTTAGAACAAGCTTTAATGTCTCCGATGCTCGTACTTACTGGTGGTCCCGGGACAGGGAAAACAACAGTCATTAAAGGGATAGTGGAGCTTTATGCGGAACTAAATGGTGTGAGCCTTGATCCCCATGCTTACAAAGATGGAGCGACTTTCCCCGTTCTTCTTGCTGCTCCAACTGGCCGTGCCGCTAAACGGATGTCTGAGTCAACAGGGCTTCCTGCGATGACCATTCACCGTTTACTTGGAATGAATGGTCAAGAACAAATGGATGATGATGCAGAAAGACTGATTGATGGACGACTGTTGATAGTGGATGAGATGTCAATGGTAGATATTTGGCTTGCTAATCAATTATTCCGTGCTTTACCAGCGCACATGCAAGTGGTACTTGTTGGCGACCAAGATCAGTTGCCTTCAGTCGGACCTGGTCAAGTACTCAAAGATATTCTGCAATCTGAACAAATTCCAACTGTAGCTCTTTCAGATATTTACCGCCAAAAGGATGGTTCTTCCATTATCGAAATGGCGCATTATATAAAAGAAGGCATGTTGCCAGCTGATTTCACCAAAAATAGCGCCGATCGCTCCTTTTTTCATTGCACGGTAAATCAAATTGGTGATGTAGTCGAACAAGTGGTAAAAAATGCAAAAAACAAAGGATTTCGAGCAAAAGACATCCAAGTTTTAGCACCAATGTATCGTGGTCCTGCAGGCATTGATATTTTAAATAAAAAACTACAAGAAATTTTCAATCCAAATGATACAGGGCGTCGTAAAGAAGTTCAATTTGGTGACATAAAGTATCGCGTGCATGACAAAGTACTGCAATTGATTAATCAACCAGAGAAAAATGTGTTTAACGGTGATATTGGTGAAATTGTGTCTATTATATACGCCAAAGAAAATACCGAAAAACAAGATCTGATTGTCGTTCAATTTGACCAAACAGAGGTTTCTTACTATAGGCAAGAATTTAATCAATTGACCCATGCTTATTGTTGTTCGATCCATAAAGCGCAGGGAAGTGAATTTCCGATTGTGATTATGCCGATTGTCCGCAGTTACTACCGGATGTTACGGCGCGATTTATTATACACCGGAGTAACGCGAAGTAAACAATTTCTCATTCTTTGCGGGGAAGAAGAAGCTTTTCGAATGGGGATAGAACGAATTGATGAAAATAAACGTAATACAACACTCTCTGAACGTTTAATGAGCGAAGATGTTTTATTAGAACAAATGACAAATAAACGAATTCTCACAGCTGAAAATATTACGGAAATTGATCCGATGATTGGAATGGAAGGGATTACTCCAGAACAATTTATGGCAGGATAAAAAAGAACCACTCTCTAAAAAAATAGAAAGTGGTTCTTTTTTTATTGTTCGTTATCTTGGAAAAAAGGAAGGCGAATAGTAAATGAAGTACCTTTATTTGGTTCACTAGTCACTGTAATTGATCCATCGTGATATTCAATTAACTGCTTCACAATGGATAAGCCAATACCAGATTCGCCAAAAGCGGTATTTGTTCGAGACATATCTGCTTTATAAAACCTTTCCCAAATTTGTTCTAATTCCTCTGTATTCATACCAATCCCAGTATCTGTTATCGTTAAAACAGATTCTTTATAATCTTGTGTGCCAGTTAGAGTAATCTGACCATTTTCAGTAAATTGGACACTATTTTTGACGATATTGATAAATACTTGTGTTAAACGATCGTAATCTGCGTAAATCGCCATGTCTTTATCGATAGAAACAGTAATAGTGTTACCTTTTTCGCTTGATACATAATCAAGTTGTTCTTTGATTAACTCAAGGAATTCCTTACCATTAAAACGTGTTTTTTGAAGTTTAATTTTGTTACTGCGGATTTTTTCATAATCTAAATTTTCATTGACTAGTTTCGTTAAACGTCTAGCTTCTGTATCAATGAGTGCTATGCAACGATCTGTTTCACTTTTTGGAATAATATCATTTACTAAACCTTCCGTGAGGCCACTAATCGTTGTGAGCGGGGTACGCATTTCATGAGAAACATCAGCAATAAACTGGCGTCTCCGCTTCTCTTGTCGTTCTATTTCTTCTTGAGATGTTTCAAGGGTTTGTGTCATTTTATTGAAATCAATGGCAAGTGCACCAATTTCATCAAAATTATTTTCCTTCAATCGAGCTTTGTAATTGCCTTGAATAACGTCTTTTGTCGCTGCTCGTAGTTTGTTGATTCGATTTACTTGTAGTTTGGACAAGATTGCGCTAAGAATAAGTGCTACCGTTATAGAAAGTAAAATAGTGTAGAACATATAGCGGTTAATCGTACCAATTACTTGCTCCGTACCGCTAATAGGTGAATTGAGCACGATAGAACCGACAAATTTGTCGCCATTCATTATTGGGACGTACACAATTGTCATTTCTTTATTAAAGCGATTATCTATTTTCTTACTAACTGTTTCGCCACTTTCAAGCTTTTTCTTATCATCCGAAGAAATAGAGAAATCCTTTGGTAACGGCTGATTCATCTGTGTTGGATAAATGGTTTCATCGTTGGCGTTTTTGATTGTATAATGAATTTTTTTCACATCTAAAATTCGCTGATACGTATTCAAAACTTGCATCGTTGCATCTTGTGGCGAATAGCGAATATCCCTAGAAATCGTTTGCCCATAACTTGTTAAGTCATCTACTTGGCTTTGGTAAAAATAATCTTTTAAGGAGTGAGAGACAAGCACCCCAATCATGATACAAGCAATAAGCAAAATGATAAATTGTGTGAAAAATAATTGGTAAGCATATTTAAATTTCATTCGCTTCATTCCGTTTCATCAAATTTGTAGCCAACACCCCAGACGGTGTGCAAAAATGGCTTTGTTTCGGTGGCGATTTTTTGGCGTAAACGTTTGATGTGAACGTCCACTGTGCGCTCATCTCCATAGAACTGATAACCCCAAACTTGTTCCAGCAATTGTTCTCTTGAAAACACTTGTCGTGGATGTTGCATCAAAAAATAGAGTAAATCGAATTCTTTTGGCGTAAGTGCGTCAAGTAGCTCACCTTGATAAAAAATTTCTCGTGTCCGTTTACTAATTTTGAAATAAGTTGTTTCTAGGATATCTTCATTATTTTCTGTAGAAGTGGCACTATTTTTGCGGCGTGTAACAGCTTTAATTCGCGCCATTAAAGTAAGTGGGCTAAATGGTTTAGTTACATAATCATCCGCACCCATTTCAAGGCCAAGCACTTGATCGGATTCTGATTCTTTAGCCGTTAAAATAATAATTGGTACATCGCTTACTTCACGAATTTTACGGCAAATGGTCATACCGTCCATATTAGGAAGCATTAGGTCAATAATTGCAATATCATATTCATCTTTAAAAAACGCTTCATAACCCTGCTTGCCGTCATGAACAAACGTAGCATCAATTTCTTCTTTCATAAAGAACATTTCTATCATTTCACAAACACTTACATTATCTTCTATCATAAGTAATTTCATAATTTGTATTCACTCCTCTTACATTAAAACTAGCCTAATTAGACCCAATAATCAAGCCAAATTATTTTTTTCGCGAAAGTTTAAAATATGCATCATAGTTTGTTCATACTTTCTTCATAACTCCCCAGTAATCTTAGTGGAGTAGAAACCGAATGGAGGAAATCACATGAATTTTTTTAAGAGAGCATGGCTCAGCATGAAAGCGAGAAAAGGAAGATCTGTTTTACAACTAATTATATTCACAGTCGTCTGTGTACTTATTTTATCAGGTTTTACTATTCAATCGGCTGCAGATAAAGCGAGTGAGTTGGCGCGAGAACAGCTTGGTGGTACAGTGACGCTAACTGTTGATCGAGAAAAACAAATGCAGACAATGCGAGACGAGGCTTCAAGCAGTGATAGTAGCTCAACTGAATCCAAGCCGCAATTTCAAAGTAGTCCGATAGACGTTAGTGATGCTAATGATTTGGCAAAGTTAAATCATGTAGCAAGTTACAATTATTATTCCAGTACACAAGCTTTAGCATCCGGATTTGATCCAATCGAGTCTTCCGGTGATACATCATCTTCGAGTGATGAATCATCCACTACAACCGAAACACAAGGACCAGGAGGCGGCCAAGGTGGACCGCAAATGGTAGATGCCGATTTAAGCATTAGCGGCTTACTTGATTCTGCAACTAGCACTGATTTTGAAGCAGGAACTAGTGAGTTAACAAGTGGTGTGGCAATTACTTCCGCTGATAAAGATAAAAATGTAGCTATGGTAGAAGAAAATTTAGCAGAAGAAAATGATTGGAAAGTTGGCGATTCTTTTACTGTCACATCCAGTGATGGCAATACCAAAGTAACATTAAAGATTGTGGGTATTTATAAAACAACAGATTCTGGAAGTGATTTGGCACAAAACTTCTCTTTCCTAAATCCTTATAATAAAGTATATGTTCCTTATACAGTAGCTAATACAATTAAGGGTTCCGATTATAAAAATACAGTAGACTCAGCTGTTTATACGATGGATGATGCGGCTAATATTTCTGCTTTTGAAAAAGAAGCAAAAAAAGTTGATAGCATTGATTGGGATACATTTAAATTAGATGCCAATGATACGCTTTATCAACAAATGATTGGCCCGATTAATAGTGTCGCATCTTTCTCTAAAAATGTTGTCTACATTGTCAGCATTGCAGGCGCGCTCATCTTAGGTCTACTTGTTATGATGCAAGTGCGCGACCGCAAATATGAAATGGGTGTACTTTTGGCAATTGGTGAAAAACGTGGCAAATTGATTGCGCAATTCTTTGTGGAAATTTTAATTGTAGCTCTGGTTTCCTTTGGCCTAGCCGCTGCAAGTAGTCACTATGTAGCACAATTAGCGGGAAATCAATTATTGGCGCAACAAAATTCATCTACTACTGAAACAACAAGTTCGACAGAAAACCGTGGTCCAGGTGGTGGACAAGGAGGTCCAGGTGGATTCGGTGAGAGCGTGAGCAACTTGACGAAAAACACCGAACAAATCAAAGAATTAGACATTCAAGTAACATTAGAAGATATGCTGAAAATGGGCGGAATTGGTATCGGAATTGCCTTTATCTCAGTCCTTTTACCAGCTGCACTCGTTCTTCGTATGAATCCAAAAACAATTCTAACTAAACAGGAGTAGGTGACGATATGACCAAAGTATTAACGTTTGAAAATATTTCTTATTGGTATAAAACGAAAGAAGAATCTATTTTAAGTGACATCAATTATGATTTTGAAGCGGGTGTTTTTTATACAGTAGTCGGCAGTTCTGGCTCAGGAAAAACAACTTTCTTATCTCTTGCAGGAGGTCTTGATACGCAAAAAGAAGGAGATATTTTCTATAAAGGTAGCTCACTCAAAAGTATTGGCTTGCAACAGTTTAGAAATAAATATGTATCAATTGTTTTCCAAAGTTATAATCTGTTGACCTATATGACCGCACTACAAAATGTCACAACTGCAATGGAAATTACCCATGTCAATCAACCAGATAAAAAAGCCTTTGCTCTAAGTATGCTGGAAAAAGTAGGTATCACAGAAGACATGGCACGCCAAAAAGTATTGACGTTAAGCGGTGGACAACAACAACGGGTTTCGATAGCGCGGGCTCTCTGCTGTGAAACGGAATTAATTGTAGCGGATGAACCAACCGGAAATTTGGATGAACGTACTAGTAAAGAAGTAGTTACTTTATTCCAAGATTTAGCGCATAAAGAAGGTAAATGCGTTATCATGGTAACGCATGACCCCGAGATCGCAAAAGTATCCGATGTGAAACTAACGCTTAAAAACGGAAGCTTTGTTGAAAAGAAACAATCAACGAATAGTCTAATAAACAGTTGACATTTAGCCATCCGTTCTTTATAATTTAGTTTATTGTTGAATAGAAATTGATACATGATAGGAATATGATTTTGGTTTCCACGTGATTAGAGAGTTTTCCCATGGCTGGAAGGAAAACCACGCTTGCACCAAAATTGCTCTCCCATTAGATGATCCGTCTTATCCACGTTAACAGATAACGGAAGAGGTAATGATACAAAGTCTATATCATTGCAAACAGGGTGGTACCGCGATTTTACTGAAATCGTCCCTGTGAGCAATCATATAGGCTTTTTTTGTTGTAAAAACCAAAAGGAGGAAATAAAAAATGAAACAATTATCAAGCGCTGAAGTAAGACAGTTATTTTTAGATTTCTTTAAAGAAAAAGGGCATACTATCGAACCTAGTGCACCACTTGTACCAAATAATGATCCAACAATTCTTTGGATTAACAGTGGTGTAGCAACCATGAAAAAATACTTTGATGGTTCCGTTATTCCAGATAATCCAAGAATGGCGAACGCTCAAAAATCAATCCGTACAAATGACATTGAAAACGTTGGTAAAACAGCGCGTCATCATACATTCTTTGAAATGCTAGGAAACTTTTCTATCGGTGATTATTTTAAAGAAGGGGCGATTGTTTTTGCTTGGGAATTCCTAACGAGCCCTAAATGGATTGGTTTTGATCCAGATAAATTGTATGTGACTGTGTATCCAGAAGATGAAGAAGCGAAAACGTTATGGCGCGAAAAAATTGGTTTAAGTGATGATCATATCGTCGAAATTGAAGATAATTTCTGGGATATCGGTATTGGACCAAGTGGCCCAGACAGCGAAATTTTCTATGACCGTGGACCTGCTTTCGGTGACGATGCAAGTGATCCAGAATTATATCCAGGCGGAGAAAATGAGCGTTATTTAGAAATTTGGAACTTAGTATTTTCTCAGTTCAACCACAATCCAGATGGAACTTACACTCCGCTACCAAAACAAAACATTGATACAGGGATGGGACTTGAACGAATGGTTTCCATCATCCAAGACGCACCAACTAACTTTGAAACAGATTTATTCATGCCTATTATTCGTGAAGTTGAACAAATCTCTGGCGTGAAATATGGCCATTCTCAAGAAAATGATGTGGCATTTAAAGTGATTGCTGACCATATTCGTACTGTAGCATTTGCAATCGGTGACGGCGCTTTACCATCCAACGAAGGACGCGGATATATTTTACGTCGTTTACTTCGCCGTGCTGTTCGTTATGCAAAAGTCCTAACAATCAACGAACCATTCATGTACAAATTAGTACCAGTAGTTGGGAAAATTATGAATAGTTTCTATCCAGAAGTAGAAAACCAAACAGACTTTATCCAAAAAGTCATTCGTACAGAAGAAGAACGTTTCCACGAAACATTAAACGAAGGTCTAGCAATTTTGGAAACAATCCTAAAAACTGCGAAAGAAACAAATGAACAAATTATCAAAGGCGCAGACATTTTTAAATTATATGATACATTCGGTTTCCCTGTAGAATTAACAGAAGAATATGCAGAAGACCATGGCTTAAAAGTGGATCACGCTGGCTTCGAAGCAGAAATGAAAGAACAACGGGACCGTGCTCGCTCGGCTCGTGCTGATGTAAAATCGATGCAAGTGCAAGGCGAACTACTTGCTAATTTAACCGAAAAAAGTGCATTTGTTGGCTATAATTCAACAGAGCAGGTTTCAGAAATCTTGTATTTAATCCAAGATGACACGCTTGTGGAGGAAGTTGCAGCTGGAAGTGAAGCACAAGTCATCTTCAAAGAAACACCATTTTATGCAGAAAGCGGCGGACAAGTTGCTGACAAAGGAACCATCGAGAGCGAAACTGGTCTTGCTTATGTAGAAGATGTACAAAAAGCGCCAAACAAACAAAATTTACACCGTATTTCTGTCAAAGAAGGCGTATTAAAAACAGGCGACACAGTGAAACTTGCTGTTGATAAAGTAAAACGTCGCGAAACAATCAAAAATCATACAGCGACACACCTTTTACACCGCGCACTCAAAGACACATTAGGCGAGCATGTTAACCAAGCTGGATCTCTTGTTTCACCGGATCGTTTACGTTTTGACTTCTCTCATTTTGGTCAAATTACAGAAGAAGAATTAACGAAAATGGAAGAAATCGTGAATGAAAAAATCTGGGAACAAATCAATGTTGTGATTGAAGAAATGCCAATAGCAGAAGCAAAAGAACTTGGCGCTATGGCACTATTTGGCGAAAAATACGGCGATATCGTACGAGTTGTACAAGTAGGCAAATACAGCATTGAACTATGTGGCGGTGTCCATGTGCGTAATACAGCTGATATTGGTCTATTCAAAATCGTATCCGAAACAGGTATCGGAGCGGGAACTAGACGTATCGAAGCTGTTACTGGCAAAGAAGCCTATCGCTTTGTAACAGAACAAGAAAACACATTAAAACAGGCAGCGAGTCTACTAAAAACAACAACCAAAGAAACACCGCAAAAAGTAGAACAATTACAAGCTGACTTACGTGAAGTGAAACGCGAGAATGAATCACTATTAAGTAAATTAGCGAGTGCAGCAAGCGCGGATATTTTTGAATCACCAGAAGAAATCGGCGGCGTAAAAGTGATTGCAAAACAAGTAAATGCAAAAGATATGAACCAATTACGTCAATTCGTGGATAACTGGAAAGATAAAAAAATTGGAGGCATTCTTGTTTTAGGCGCTGTTCAAGGCGATAAAGTAAACTTAATCTCCGCAGTCTCTGAAGAAGCAATCAAAGCAGGTTACCATGCAGGTAAATTATTAAAAGAAGTGGCAACACGTTGCGGCGGTAATGGTGGTGGACGTCCTGATATGGCACAAGCTGGCGGTAAAAATCCAGCAGAACTAGGAACAGCCCTTGATTACGTTTCTACTTGGGTAAAAGAACAACAAGCATAAATTTCATCAAAGTGCCTCATTTTTCTTTGTTATTTCCGTTCACATAGTGTAAAATGAAAGGAGATACATGAAGGAATGAGGTGCTTCGATTATGGATTCAAAAGATCAAACAATGTTTTACAACTTCGGCGATGATTCAATTGAAGAAGATGTAAAAAAATTAATGAAACAAGTCTACGTTGCTCTTGAAGAAAAAGGCTATAATCCCGTAAATCAAATCGTTGGCTATTTACTTTCAGGCGATCCAGCTTATATTCCTCGTCACAAGGATGCTAGAAGTATGATACGTCGTTTAGAACGAGATGAAATTATCGAGGAACTTGTCAAAGCGTATCTGAAAAATAACGAAATTGGTGAGAAATGAGAATAATGGGTTTAGATGTCGGCTCGAAAACAGTCGGCGTAGCGATAAGTGATCCACTTGGTTGGACCGCACAAGGTGTGGAAACCATTCAGATTGACGAGAATAGAAAGCAATTCGGCTATGACCGCGTAAAAGAGCTCGTGCTTGAATACGAAGTGGAAAAAGTCGTAGTTGGACTACCTAAGAATATGAATAACACTATTGGACCTCGTGCTGAAAGTTCCAAAATATATGCTGAAGTACTTGAGTCAAGAATTGGACTCCCTGTTGTACTTTGGGATGAACGTTTGACCACTTCTGCCGCTGAAAGAACTTTGATTGAAGCAGACGTTTCGCGTAAAAAACGAAAAGAAGTGATTGATAAGTTAGCTGCAGTAATGATTTTACAGTCCTATCTGGACACTACTAATTAATTTGAGGTGAATTTAATGGCAGAAGAACATAACCATAATCATGAAGAAGAAAATATTATTTGGATCACAAACGAAGAAGGAAAAGAAGAAGCTTACGAAATTCTTTTTGATTTTGATTCCGAAGACTTTGACAAATCTTATGTTTTATATTTCCCGGCTGGCAAAGGGGAAGACGAAGAAATCGAAATCCTTGCATCTAGCTATATCCAAGATGAAGAAGGCAAACAAGGTCAACTTAAACCAGTTGAAACAGATGAAGAATGGGATATGATTGAAGAAATCCTTG